>DASWDH010000045.1:0-17847 GCA_036395495.1 Polyangiaceae bacterium | reverse complement strand
GCGACGGCGACGGCGACGGCAGCTATCGGCACAGTTTGGTCAGCATGGCGACGATGCGCCCCAGCAGGTCGCTGGCTTGCTCGCGCTTGGCATCCTCAAGGTCCGCAAGGACGGACAGCGCGTCGACGATCGCAGCGCACTCCATGGCCGAGCCTCTTGCGATGGCGTAGTGTCGAGCGCCGTCGGCCTCCGATGTCCGGCCGGCCGCTTCCCCGATGTTCAGCGGAATCGATAGGGCCGCGCGGCGCAGTTGCTCTGCTAACCCGGCATGACCCTTGGGCAATTTCTGCGCAAGCCCCGTCGAAAGGGCGAGAAACTCGATTGCGCACCGATACACGTCCAGCTTCTGGAAGCTCAGCATCACCTACCCGTCGGCCGAATGTACCTCCCGGTTGCGCCATTCGTCGCCGTCGCCGTCAAGGACCACGTCAACGTCAACGTCAACGTCAACGACCACGTCTAGCTCTACCCCATCATCTCAAGCGAAACACGGCAGTAGTCCTCAAAGTTATCCTTCCGCGGCTTCCGGTCGATCCATAAGGCGTCGCACTCCGGGCAGAGCAACGCATGTTTACCGAGATACACAAGACGTATGTGGACAACCCAGTCTTGCCCACAGCGAGGGCATGCCACTTTTCCCACGCTCACGGAACCACCGGATACGCCGTGATGATTTCCCAGGTACCAGGTTTCACGATGATACGAATCGCAGTCTCGCCTGCGGTCCCCACTTCGCGACCCATTCGAACAACGAAGGCACCGGGATCGCCTGGTTCGGACATGCCTCGGGCTGCCCAAGCTTCATCCACAAGGGCGAGAACTTTATTTCGACTAACGTTAAACATGGAATGAATCCCCTTGGCCGGGTTTTTTTACGATATGAGAGAGCACGTGCCGCACACGGTTGGCAAGAACTTTATCCGAGCCATAGACCAAACGTGTCGACGACAATCACTTAACAGGCGATAAGCACGCGGAATGAAACGATTTGCCGTGTTACAAAGAATCCGCAAACCGATGCGTGCTCACGGACGCAAAAACGATCTGGCCACACGATCGTGCCGGCGAGTCCTCGTTCACGACCGCGTCAGCGAGTTGCTCGCTCTCGCGGTACGACGTTCCGACAGGGCCGCTACTACATACGAGTAAGCAGGAACAAGTCCTCGACATTGCAACGGAGTCCTCCGGCCGTAAGAGATGATCCCCCGTCGACAGTCGTGGTCCCAGACACCCAACTCAGGTACAGCTCCGGCAGGCTCAACGTTGCATCCCAGTAAGTAAATCCCGGAGGCGCGATCATCGCTGCGCATACCGCGTCGACCGGGTCTAGCACATCGAGGTTGTAATCGGATCCGCGCCGCACGAAAACGCACGACGAACTGCTGCCCACCAACGTGATCGTCACCATCGTGTTGGTGATGACCACGTTCGGGCTAGCCGGCAGCGGCGGAACGGCCTGTGGACACCTGTTCGTGCGGGAGATCGTCGCCGTGTAGGTTCCGGACCAGTCCGGCGAGCGGCAGCCGCCAGCAAAAGATGAACTGAATGCCAGCGCCAAGCACACCATCGCCTTGCGATCAAGCACGCGTCAGTCAAGCACGCGCTTACGAACATCGCAAGCGCCAGGGCTGCGGATGGTTGTCCACTTCGTAGCGAGCGCGTCCGCCGTGCAAGGCGAAGTTTCGCCCGGCTTCGGTGCGGGTCGTAGTCCACGATAAAATAACTCTACGTTGGTGCCGAAAATTGGGCCGCCCTTTGCTCTCTCCTACCCTCTGCTCTCCCTTCTCCTCCTCTACCTCCCGACCTTCTCCCTCCTCTTGCCGCCTCCTTCACCTTTCCGCGTCCTAGCCTTCTACCCTCCATCCACCCGGAGGGGGGGAGGGAAGGGGATAGGCATTCCGGCGAGAGCATCGACCCCGCCGCCATCGTGTCTCTTGCTCGAGCGGCCGCGAAAGCATTCGGCGACGGGAATGCGGTCGTCGACGTGAATCACGCGGTCAGGCGCCTCGCCGACGTCAAGACGCGGTACGGCATGAGCGACACGGGGCTCGAACAATACGTGCGGACGGCGCCCGATCAGCCCGGGCTGCTTCGCGCGGGATTTCCGTTTGGCGCGGCGTTTTCGCCGAGTCGCCTCGTGCCGTGGCTCGAGAAGAAGCGTCATCGACGCGTTCGATCGGAGCCCCGCGACGATTCTGTCCATCGCAGATTGCCCGTCCAAGAGCTGGCGATCCGCGGGAGCGCGTTTCTAGATTCTCTGCGCAGCCGAACGCGTTGCGCAGGCTAGGACGTCGTACGCGAAGGTCTCCAGGGCGAGTCTTACCAGACTCTCCAAAGTTCGAACCCCTCAGCGAGATCCTCTCGATACTGTTGGATACGCCCGCCCGCTGCGATCGAAGGCTTCCCCGCAGCCTCACGGTCGTAGCGAGCGCGCACCGGAACGTGGCTGAGAAACATTTCGAAGGCGGTGTAGGCGTCGATCACGGCGTCGCGCGGTTCGTTCAGCACGAGTCTTCGAAGGGCTCGCTCGTACAGCATGGCGTACGGACCGTCCTGTACCATGTAGAGGGTCTCGTGGTTTTGCTGGCACCTCAGGACTGCCACCGGGGATGTCGTCATCGGTACCTGGAGCCGCTCGGATTCGGTCACGCGCACACCTTCGCCACGTTCAACCATCTCCTTATTGATCTGCTTGTGGCAAGTCACGCAGCTGGCCTCGACGCGCATGCAATCCTCGCGGGCGAAGAATAGGGCCATCAATCCACGCGGTCGAGATCACGCGGGAAGGCAGCAAGGCGTTCGACCGATCCTAGGCGCCTCCCGAACTGATACCATCGCGGCAACGAGTATGTTGACGCCTCAGGAACGAGCTAACGGCGTATTTCATGTGGGCTATGAGTGGTGGATGTTTCGCGCCTCACTTGCTCTCGTGCAGACCGTCTCGAAGGAGGACGACCTCCTGCGAAACGCCTTGCTGAGAGCATGGTGATGCACGGCCGGGCTCTGACAGAATTCTTTTACTTCAAGAAGAACGAAAAGTTCCCCGATGACATTAACGCGGGGGATCTGGGGATGACATGCCCAAGCCTTCCACCGGAGCTCAAGAAATGGTGGGACGATGCGGGCAGCCGCGTGGCGCACGTTGCGCGCCACCAGCCCTACGGAGGTAAAAAGGCGTCGACGTTCCATCCCGCTCATGCACTCGCCTTCACCCGCTGGATCGCCCTGGCGAATCTATTTCTTTCGGCGTCATCCGAGCGACGATCCGGCAGAGACCATTCCAGCTCGCGCTTTTCTCGATGCGTGCCCCGCGAAAGTCGCCGCGACGATGATCGCCGTCGTCCAGGCGGTAGCGGCGGCGCCTCCACCCGCCTTCAGCGGAGGAGGGAAGTGGGAAGCGATGCACGGGTTCATGGCCGGGTTCTACGAGGTCCGCGTCGATGGTCCCGGGCGTCGCCACTACCGACTGTTTTGCATGCTCGACCGTGACGGCGCGCGGGTGGGCCTCGGCGGCCCGAGCCTCATCCTCATCACCGGTAAGGACAAGCCGTTCCGCACAGTCCTCTCGAAGCACGACTACGAGGAGGTGCGCAGACTCGGACGCGAATTCCTGTCGCGAGTCCCGAGAAGCGTCGACTAGCCCGCCGCCCGCCTGCGGCTGGGCGGCTTTCGGTTTGGCACGAGGGTGAGGTGGAACCCGAGTGCTTTCGTGACTGCGATGACGGTCGATATCGTTGGGTTCGGCGAGCGCGAGGTGAAGAGACGTCGGACGATCTCGGGTTTGGCGCTGATGCGTCGGGCCAGCTCGGCCTTGCTCATGCCGTTCGCGATACGCACGGAGTCGAGCGCTTGCACCAGCTTGTCCGTTGCGTCGATTTCTGCCTCGGCATCCTCGTAGTGGGCGGCGAAAGTCGGGTCTTTCATCCGACCATCGACATACTTATCGAATCCAGTTTGTGTCCTGGACTTCGTGGTCACTTTGGCGGGCCGAGGCATCGTTTGTGATCGTAACATGAAAGTTACGACACCGCCAAGGGGGATGCTCGCAATGGAGGGGAACCAATTGTCCAGACGGTGTCTGGAAAGTCTGCCGATCGAAAGGCTGCAACTGCCGCTGGCGGGCGTGAGATTCCTCACGATAAAATAACTCTACGTTGGTGTCGAAAAATGGGCCGCCCTTTGCTCTCTCCTACCCTCTGCTCTCCCTTCTCCTCCTCTACCTCCCGACCTTCTCCCTCCTCTTGCCGCCTCCTTCACCTTTCCGCGTCCTAGCCTTTCCCGTCGGCGTGCCGATGAGAGACTGCGACTGCGCCTTTTTCACTCACCTTGACCGCCCGACGACGCCAATCGATTCTCGGTCGGCATGAGGCGATTCCCCAATGTTGCATTCACGATGGCGGCCGTCGTTTCTGCATCGGCGGGAGCGCGCGCCGAATCCGGTCCGGCATCCAACGTGGTGCTCTCGGGCGCTGCCGGTCTTGCCCGTTTTGCGCAGGGCGAACAGGCCCCCCCGCTCTGCTGCGCCGAGCGAGAGAACTGGGTTGCGATCGGTGGCTATCTTCGCCTTGGAGCCGGTTACCGGGTGCTTTCGTGGCTTGAGCCCGGGCTCGATATCTCGGCGGCATACTTGCGCGGGTCGGATGGTCAGGACGGCGCTCGAAAGCTCGAATTGTCGCTCTCCACCATCGGGGCCGCGCCGCGCGTGGAATTTCGCTTCGGCGACCCATTGTTCTTCGTTCCGAAATTGGCATGGCACTTCGAGCAGGTAAGCGGTGAGTTCGTCGAATCGACCTCGGCCGGCGCGACCTTCGAGAAGTCGAAAAGCCGTCTTTTCACTGGACCAGGGCTCGGTATCGCGATCGGTTACTGGGTGTTGCCGACGCTCGGAATCGGTGGTGACGCACAGGGCGCATTCTTCGGCCCTGATTTCTCGACCATCTTGCGCATCGGCGCGACGGTGAGCTGGGTCCCTTGACCGCGATCCGGGCATAAGTCGGATCGACGCACCCCGACGCCGATCGACCATCACTACATAAGGCCGCTCGTCGAACGTGAGATTGCCCTTGCCGCCGTGCTCGATCACCTCGAGCTTGCCCATTCCGAACCCCATCGGCCCGCGGGCGTAGGAGTGCGCCTTCAATCGGTACGGCCCCGAGCGACGATCGGAAGGTAGTCGCACGGTGAAGCACTCCGGGCCGTAACCGGTGGTCACGTCGGCGTAGAATTATGCGTTTGAATTGCGGCGGGCATTCTTTCGGCCTAGCGAATGCGCGCATGCGTGTCATTGCGGGTAGGAGGAAATTGCTACCGGCCCAAACTGGGGCTCATCGAATCGACGCTGAATGCGGAATCGATTTCGATCGCAAAGTATCGGTCTTCCATCTCCTTGAGCTTGAAGATGACCTGCCGGGCGATGTCGCGAGCCTTCCGCAGGCCCGTGGCTTCGGTCTTCGGCTCGAGCAGCTCGAGATCGACGTAGATCTCGTCGCCGCGTCGAGGCAAGTAGCTATAGGTCGTCTGGTGTTTGCCCCGGACGTAGAGACAGACGACCAGCGGGTTGTCGAAGTCCTTCAAGATTTGCCCGATACCGTAGGTGACCCGTTCGGGGTCGATCCTTCCCGTGCGGCTCCTGCCGCCTTCGGGAAAGATCGTGCAGATCTCACCTCGCGAGACCAGGTAAGCGAGCCTCTCGAGCACGCTGCGGTGGTGCGCCGGCGTCCCGGCGCGATCGATGGGAATCGTTTTGCCGAGATAGGTGAAGATGTGGAGAAACCAGCTCCTTTTGAAGTTTTCGATGGCAGGCACGTTCCACGAGAAGAGCCGAAAATCGGTGAACATCGCGAAGAGCGATGCGAGCGCATGGTGCATGATGAGCGAATCGATCATCGTGAGATGATTCGCGCAGATAGCAATGGGCCGGTTCGGCACTACGGCGGCTCGGAAGGCGTGCCGAATTTCGCTCAAATGGCGGATACGGTACCCGCGGATCACGCGCAGATACACGACGACCGCCGTTCCCACAATCGGAAAAGCGGCCCAACTGAGAGCCGTCTGCAACTTCAGAGCTCGTACGTCGCGCTGCGTCACCGGCATGGTCAGGGGCCTCGCGTGGACGTTTCGGCGACGTCCCTAGCACGGTTCATGGCTGTTTCCTCGCAGAATTCCCATTTACCCACGATTCCACCGGACGCCGGCCTACAGGCTCATCGAAACCGGCGACCCCGAAATCAGGATCGCGCATATCGCGCATGTTGACAGAATTATGACAGGCGGAGCCGTCGGCCGAATAGTAAGAGCGAGCGCGAGGGGATTATCTACGCATGGCCACGCACGAACAGCCATCAGGGGTTGCCTTAGTGTTTCCTGGCCAGGGCGCCCAACGTCCCGGTATGGGGCGGGACTTTTGTGCGGCGTTTGCGCTCTGCCGCGACACGTTCGTCGAAGCGAGCGACGCCGTAGGATTCGATGTTGCCGACGTATGCTGGAACGACGACCCTCGGCTCGATGACACCGAGTACACCCAGCCATGCATCGTTACCGTCGAAGTCGCGATGGTGCGGGCACTTCGGGCCGAGCTCGGGTTCGAGGGAAATTACTTCGGTGGTCACAGCTTGGGAGAATACTCCGCCTTGTGCGCCGCCGACGTGATCTCTCTCGGCGATGCCGTGCGAATGACGCGTCGCCGCGGCGTGCTCATGCAAGAGGCCGTTCCGAAGGGACACGGGGCGATGTTGGCCGTCATTGCCGAGGGGATCGGATGCCGGGATCTCGAGGGCGAGCTTCGCGCTTTCGGCGTCGATGTCGCCAACCGCAATTCCCCCGATCAAATCGTGATTTCGGGGGCGGCCGGTGCCGTTGCGGGCGCATCGGCGCGGCTCGAGCAAATCCTCTCGGGCACCGAGCATCGTCTGGTCCCTTTGAATGTAAGCGCACCGTTTCATTCCCGGCTCATGGAGAGCATCGAGCGGGAGTATCGGGACGTTCTGCAAGCGCTCGCCCCGGCGTTTCGCCCGGAGCACGCGCGTCGGTGCACCTCCAATGTCACTGGGGGATTTCACCAGCCGGATGCCGGCGCGATTGTCGATGCCCTCACGCGTCAAGTCAGCATGCCGGTCGACTGGGTTTCGAACATGAAGGCGCTCCGGGACACAGCGGGCCGCATCTACGAAGTCGGTCCGGGCCGACCACTTTCCGGTTTTTTCAAGGCGATTGGGTGCTCCGTAACGTCGATCATCTCGGTGAAGAGCGCCCAAAGGGAGCTCGCCGTTGCGACGGCGGAGCTTCGCAGTGAGGGGACCCACCCCTCGAGGGAATCGTTCTAATGGCGATCGAGTTCGAGACTTCTCATTGGGCGCTGATCCTCGGAGGCTCCAGCGGTTTCGGCCTGGCTACCGCCCAAAAAGTGGCGCGGCACGGAATGAGCGTGGCGGTCGTTCATCGTGATCGCAAAGGGGCGATGCCGGCCATCGAAAACGAGTTCGAGAAAATTCGGCAAACCGGCGTCGGTTTCGTCGCCTACAACACGGATGCTCTCGCGGAGGAGGGCCGCAAGCTCGTGCTCGAGGATCTTGGGCGAAAGCTCGGTCAAGCGGGCCGCATTCGCCTGCTCTTGCACTCGATCGCATACGGCAACCTGAAGCTCATTGCCCCTCCCGCACCCGATTACGGTGCGCCGAGCCGTCGAGCGAGAAAGGATCTCGCGGCCCGGATCTCGGTTCCCGCCGACGCGCTCGGGGCGGCCATCAACGATCTCCTTCGAGAATCGCCCGCGGGCGCCCCTCTTTCGCAGCTCGCCGCTCCACCCGACTACGATCGGGACTCGCTTCTCGAGGACGAGGACTTTGCGCGCACCGTGCACAGCATGGGGACGAGCATCGCAACTTGGGCGCGCGACCTGTTCGCCCACCGCATGTTCGCAGAAAGCGCGCGCGTGATCGGGATGACGAGCGAAGGAAACGAAGTAGCGTGGCGTGGATACGCGGCGGTATCCGCGGCCAAAGCCGCGCTCGAAGCGGTGTCGCGGTCGATGGCGCTCGAGCTTGGCCCCTATGGCATCCGCAGCAATGTGGTTCAGGCGGGAGTCACCGATACTCCGGCGCTGCGGCTCATCCCGGGCAGCGAACGGCTGAAAGCGAGCGCGCTTCTCCGCAACCCGCTCGGGCGTCTGACGGCTCCCGCCGACGTCGCGAACTTCATCTGCCTCCTTTGCACGGACGAAGCAGCATGGGTCAACGGCGCGCTCTTGCGTGTCGACGGGGGAGAGCACGCCTGTGGCTGAAGTCGACGCATCTCTGTACGTGCATGGGGTTGGCCACTTCCATCCCGAGAACGAGATCGACAACCGGTTTCTCGAGGAGCTCGACATCGGAACGAACGAGGCGTGGATTGTCGAGCGCGTCGGAATTCACCGCCGCCGCACGGTCCTGCCGCTCGATTATCTGCGCCGCACGCGTAACGCGGACGTGCGCATGGCTGCAGAAGCGGCGCTCTACACGAACGCAGAGACGGGTCGGCGAGCTGCTCTTCACGCGCTCGAGCGAGCCGGGATCGGGCCATCGGATATCGGAATGGTCATCGCCGGAGGGTGCTCTCCCAGCATGCACATACCGGCGGAAGCTTGCCGCATCGCCGCGGCGCTCGATATCGAGGCGCCTGCATTCGACGTGAATTCGGCGTGCTCGAGCTTCGGCGCTCAGCTTCACCTGCTCTCGTCGATGAGCAACTTGCCCGACTACGTTCTCGTCGTGAACCCGGAGAACACCACCCGCGTCGTCGACTACAGGGACCGGGCCACCGCGGTTCTATGGGGTGATGGCTCGAGCGCCGCGGTGGTGTCGAAGAGCGTGCCGTCCAGCGTTCGGGTGGTGGCGACCACATTGGCCTCCTTCCCACGCGGCCACGCCGTCGTCACCATCCCCGAGTTCGGACACTTCGTCCAGAATGGGAACCAGGTTCAAAGGTTCGCCATCAAAACTACCCTTGCCTGTATCGAAGCGATGCTGCCGGGCGCAAGCACGCGTACGAAAGAAACAGGCGGCACGATCCGGTTCATTGGCCATCAGGCGAACCGCCTCATGCTCGACTCCGTCGTGCAAAGGCTTGGGCTCGCCGCCGACCAGCACTGGCACAACGTCGCCGATTTCGGCAATACTGGCGCGGCGGGTGCCCCCACGGTTCTTTCGCAACATTGGGACCGAATCCGTCCGGGAGACACCATCGTCATGGCGGTCGTCGGTTCGGGTCTCACGTGGGCGAGCATTCGAATGGATGTGGACACATGATCCGGTACGCCGAATTCGTCGAGCGTGACGCGTTCTCGAAGGAGGATCTCCTCGCGCTCTCTCAGGGCAATCTCGTCGTCGACGCACCCGCCGAATTCATTCGGCTTCCCGCGCCGCCGATGCTCATGCTCGACCGCGTGCCCGAAATACGGCGCAACGGAGCGCGCGGCCGTATCGTCGGTGAACGGGACGTTCACGTCGACGACTGGTTTTTTCACTGCCACTTCCGCGGCGACCCGGTACAGCCGGGCTGCCTCGGCGTGGATGCCGTATGGCAGCTGGTTGGCCTCTATTGTTCCGCGGCCGGGGCACCGGGATCCGGCCGCGCGCTCGGCTGCAAAGAGGTGGAGTTCTTCGGGCAGATCCGCCCTTACAACCGCGTCGTCCGTTACGAGGTCGACATTCGGCGCTTCAGCCTCCTCAAAGATTCGGGCTCGGCGATCGCCGTCGGGACAGCGAAAGTCCTCGTCGACGGCGAAGCCATCTACACGATCAAAGATGCCAAGGTCGGGATGTTCCTCGGCATCGCTTATCCCGACTACCCCACCCGCTCGAACAACTCTGTCGGCGGAGTGATGGACAGGAGTACGCGCGAGTGTTGACCAACGACGAAGTGCTCGAGCTGATTCCGCAGAAAAGGCCGTTTCGGTTCATCGATCGGCTGGTCTCGATCGACGAACGCCACGCCGTCGGCGAATACATGTTCCGGCACGATGAATCGTTCTACGCTGGGCACTTCCCCGGGGATCCGGTCACTCCGGGGGTCATTCTGATTGAAACCATGTGCCAGACCGGGCTCGTCGCCCTCGGGATCTACTTGCTTGGCCTCGACATCCCGCACCATGAGGTGGCGAAAACGGTGACGCTATTCACGGAATGCAATGTCGAGTTCGAGCGGGTCGTGAAGCCGGGGGAAACCGTACGCGTGCGAGCGGAGAAGATTTACTGGCGACGTCGAAAGCTTCAATCGAAGGTGACGCTGGAGCTCGCCGATGGTTCGGTCGTCGCCGCTGGAACCGTCGCCGGGATGGGGGTGCCTCGCCATGGATAAGGTTCGAGTCGTCGTCACCGGTCTCGGTGTCGTCGCGCCCAATGGGCACGGTCTCGATGCATTCGCGTCCGCGCTCCGCGAAGGCAAGAGCGGCATTCAATTCCACCAACACCTCGCAGATGCCAACTTCGGCTGCCGCGTCGGCGGCATCCCCGAAGACATCGAGGGGCTTCGCCGCGGCTACCTCACCGAAGAGGAGTCGATGGCGATGAACGCCAACATGGTC
Source organism: Polyangiaceae bacterium (assembly GCA_036395495.1). Lineage (GTDB taxonomy): Bacteria > Myxococcota_A > Polyangia > Polyangiales > Polyangiaceae > DASWDH01. The sequence continues at coordinate 7,289 of DASWDH010000045.1, read as the reverse complement.
TATGCGGCCGTCGCCGCAATCGACGCATGGAGCGACGCGGGTCTGCAAAGGCCTCCGGCGGATAGCAACGAAGTCGATTGGGATTCGGGCGCGGTGATGGGAACCGGTATCGGCGGAATGGACACGATCGCCGAAAAACTGATCCCGAAGACCGACGCCGGCAAGGTGAGTCGCCTTGGCAGCACGATGGTCGAGCAGATCATGTCGAGTGGCAACAGTGCCAGGCTCGCCGGTATGTTCGGTCTCGGCAATCAGGTTACGACCAACTCCAGCGCCTGCAACACGGGAACCGAAGCCGTCGTCGACGCCTTCTTGCGCATTCGCGAAGGGCGTGCGCTCCGCATGATTGCGGGAGGCTCCGAGGGGCATTCGAAGTACATTTGGGCCGGGTTCGACGCGATGAAGGTCCTCTGCCGAACGCACAATGACGCTCCAAGCAAGGCGTCGAGGCCGATGAGCGCGAGCGCAGCGGGGTTCGTGCCGGGGTCAGGCGCCGGCGCGCTCGTCTTGGAGAGCCTCGAGAGCGCCGATCGCCGCGGCGCGCGCATCTATGCCGAAGTGCTCGGCGGTTTCGTGAACTGCGGCGGCCATCGCATGGGGGGCAGCATGACGGCTCCCAATCCCCACGGCGTCCAGAAGTGCATCCGCGAAGCAGTGAGCATGGCGGGCATTCGCCCCGAATCGATCGGCGCGATCAACGGGCATCTGACGGCGACGTCCGCCGATCCGACGGAGGTCGCGAACTGGGCTCGTGCTCTCGAGCTTCCGCGGGAGCGAATGCCGCTCTTGCACTCCACCAAATCGCTGATTGGTCATGCGCTCGGAGCCGCCGGCGGGATCGAGTGCGTGGCGAGCGTGCTCGAGCTTCATCATGGATTCGTGCATGGATCGCTCAATTGCGAGGATCTACATCCGTCGATCGCCCCTTACGGAACGAGCATTCCGCATGCCACCGTCGATCGACCGGACCTTGCGGTCATTGCCAAAGCGAGCTTTGGGTTCGGCGATGTGAACGGGTGCGTCATTTTCCGAAAATTCGCGCATTGAGACGAGGAGACTGTCATGACGGAACAACAGGTGTTCGAGAAGGTCGTCGGTATCATCAAGCCCTTTGCCAAAAACCCAGAGGCTCTCGCGAGTGCGGGCATGGAGACGTCGATCTTGAAAGACCTCAAGGTGAACTCGGCTCGGCTAGTCGACGTGGTGCTCGAGATCGAAGACGCTTTCAACATCGAAGTAGCGGACGAGGAAGCCGACAAGGTTCGTACCATCGGAGACGCAGTCAATCTCATCGTCGGCCGGACGAAATAAGATCGCCCGCTTGCGTCGCCCCGTCTTCGTCGGTAACGATGTCGTCGATCTTCGGGATCCCTGGGCGCGTTCGGCGGCTGGGCGCACCCGATTCGTCGAGCGCGTGTGCACCGAGAGCGAGCGAGCGATGGTTGCTCGCTCGCGTGAGCCTTGCGTGACCTTCTGGACGCTGTTCGCCGCGAAGGAAGCAGCATATAAAGTCGTGCTCAAGCTGCGGCCCGACGCGATCTTGGCGCACCGTAAGTTCGAAGTTGGGCCCGGCCTCGACGAACTCCATTACGACGGCATGCGGATTGTGCTCGATGTCGAAGTCATGCCCAGCCACGTGCACGTCGTCGCCGCGACGCGCGCCGGCCCACATCTCGCCGGCGTGGCAAAGCTGCCGGACGACGACGATTCGAGCGCCGCAGCGCGCGAGTTGCTCATGGGGACCATGGCGGTTCGAATGTGCTGCGCCCGCGACGAGCTCGAAATCGTGCGCGAACGGCGAGCCGGCAGCTGGGACGGGTTCGGTCCCCCCGCGCTCTTTCGTGGCGGAGCCCTGGTCGAAGCCGACGTGAGCCTCTCCCACGACGGCGGTTTCGTCGCATTCGCCGCGACGGCTTGGGACGCGATAACGGCCAAGGCGAGCGTCGAACCTTCGTCTCACGCTTTGAATTTCGGGTGCGCGCGACTTCCGGGCCGCAGCTCAATCAGCAGCTGGTGTTGTTGCCGTAGCTGACTCCTAGTTGGTCGCAGTTGCTTTCCCGGGCTTGGGCGAGCGCAATCCCCACTTTAGCGTAGCCGTAGCGCTCGCGGATGACATCCGCTGCGCGATGGAGCCGCTCGCCGCGATCGAAGAGGGAGAGCTGTTCGCCAGTGGGACGCAGGTTGGATAGGCAAATGCCGAGAAGTCGGATGGCCGTTCGGCGTGTTCGCGCGCGAACGAAAAGGTCGCGAACCACGGGGTAGAGTTCGAGCTCGGAGCAGGTCGGCGTGATCGTGCGCGCGCGTTGGATCGTTTGGAAATCCGCGTAGCGCAGGTGGAGAAAGTCGGCGACCCGCTGCTCTACAGCGACGAGCAGCTCATCTCGGATCTCGCCAAGATCTTCCGGTCGGCCGCCGCTCGCTAGTGTCCTCAGTCTAAGATCGGTAACAAAAAGAACGGGACGGTCGGGAGCGAAAGCCCTTTCGGCTTCCGCTCCCAGGTCGGCGGCCCCGCGCCGTGCAAGCTCAGGCCGGCGGCTGGCTGACGTCGCGCCCGAGCAGCATCGCGCCCACCCGTCGCGAAGCGCCGTTCCAGAAGCCCGCTTCGCCGTTCCACTCCTTGGGATTGCGGAAGGTTCCGAACAGCATGTCCCAAACCGGAATGCCGTAGTTGTAGGCGTGCACGCCGCGCTGATGATGAATGGCATGCATCTCTGGTCGCGGGAGGATGTAGCCAATCCAGCGCGGCGTCCGCAAATTCGCGTGAAGGAAGAGACCGATCAGGAAGAACGCATAGCTGGCGATGAAGCTCGCCGCCGGGCTCGGGCCGAGCAGTGCCGCCACGCAGGATCCGATGGTCACGAGGAGCACCATCTCCAAGGGATGAACGTAGGCAAAGCCCGCCACGTCGACCCGCTCGGCGCTGTGGTGCAACTGATGGGTCCAGCGCCAGATCCAATTTACGCGATGCATGAGGCGGTGCACCCAGTAGAAGATCAGGGTGTCGGCCAAAAACGCCAGGAAGGCGTCGGCGGCGAGCGGCAATTGGCTGAGATTGAGAAGCATCCCCCGATGGAGGACTTGGGCCACAAGGGCTGGCAGGCCGATGGCGATGACGGGCCTCACCAGAAAGAACAGGATGGCTTTGACCTTCCAAAAGCGGATCTCGGGTTGCGGCCTCCCGGGCAAAAAGTGCTCGAGCGCGAGCATCGTGAAGAAGCTGAGCGGAAACAGGAACGTAAGCTGCGGCATGGGTCGTCTCCTTTCAGACCATGGGGCGTGACCCGCCGCGGAACAATCGTTCCATCGCGATTTCAGTGAGTTACGGCCGGAAGGTGCAATACGTGCCGGTGCGAATGGCAGCACGCAGGTAATCGCCGAGGGCACGATCGTGCTCGTCGATGCGCGAGATGGCGTCCTTGATGCGGCGCTGCACGTTGACCCGCGCGCGTTCGGATGCCGAGCCGCCGCGGCGCGCCGTCGCGCCGAGCCCGAACGCGCGCGAGAGCTCGGCGCGCAAGTATTCGCGCTCGCGGACGAGCCGCTCGATGTGTCCGGCGTCGGCATTGGCTTCGGCATCCGCCAAATCCGTTTCGATCTCGGTCAGGCGACGGCGGTAGCTGTGGGCCGCCTCGGCGTCGAGCAGTTCCCCGGCGTCGGACTCGACGATGGCACCGCCGCCATCGCTCGCCAGCGCGAGGACGTGGATCTCTTCGCCGGGACGCTCGACGAGCCGCGCCAACAGTTCCATGCCGCGGCTGTGCTGCACGCGAATCTGCGTTTCGCCATGAGCGACGCGCCAGACTTCGCCTTCGCGTGTGAGGCTGAAGTGTTTTTGCGTGATGGCTTTCGGAGTCGGGGCGGGCGCGATCCCGATCCTCTCGCGGGCGCGCCGGGCCAGCCCGGCGATGCCGAGCGAATCGGCGAGGGTCGCGGCCTCTTCGAGAAGCTCACGCGAGCCCTCGAGCGAACCGAGCTCGAAGGCGATGCGGCTGACCCATGTCAGAAGGCCGCGGCGCCGGCTCAGCTCGAGCGCAGCCCGGAGCTGATCGGCCGCGGCTTTGCGCTCGCCCAGGGCACCATCGAGTAATCCGAGCACGCGCCGGACCGGCCCGCTGTAGACGAGGACCCCGGGGCCGAACGAGAGCTCTTGATCCGCGATCGGCAACATGGCCTGCCGCGCCAGACGCTGCTGCTCGGATGTGCCGATCGCCGCGCAGACCTCTGCGATGTGGCCGCGAAAGTCGCCGCCGCCAGTCAGAAGCTTTTCGACGGGAAAACCAGCGAAGGCGCGCGCCGCCCCGGCAGGGTCACCCAGGCGTACCCACGTCAGCGCCCGCATGAGCGGCCGAATGATCGCAGCGGTCGGGAGGACCTCGGTAGCGTCGTCCATTGCCGCGAAGGCGCGCGGGGCCACCTCGGTCTGGTGAAGCTCCAGCGACCGCAGTTGGAGGTGGGCGCCGAGTGTCCGAAAGATCGACGGATCGTCGGTGAGCTGCGAGAGCGCTTGCACTTCCGCGGTCAGGCGCTCGGATTCGTCGAATCGGCCACGCGCGATGGCACGCATCGACGCGAGCAGCAGCGCACGCCAGGTCAGACGCGGATGTCCGACCGTGCGCGCCATGCGGAGCATCTCGTCGAGGTACAGGTCCATCGCTTCGAAGTCGCCCAGGTACATCTCGGCCAAGATCAGGCGAAAGTACGCGCGCAGTGCGGCAGCGTGATCGTTCACTGGCAACGCCCGCGCGAGAAGCTCCCGCGATAGGCTGCGAACTTCGGTCGGCCAGGCGACACCGATCATCGCGGAGGGAGCGACGAGGAGCACATCGCGCAAAAGCGCCTCGTCACCGGCTGCGCGGGCTTCGGCGATGGCCGTTCGAGCCATCTGCATCGGCACCGCCGGATCCGGCGCCGGCTGGAGCGCGGCAGCGAGGCGCGCCGATACGCGACAGCGCCAGGGTGAATCCGGCGCAAGCCGAGCTTGCGCCTCTTGGAGATAGTGCACCAGAGCGGAGTCGATGATGCCAGCCTGCAGCTCGCTGCCGAACGCCAGCGCCGCCCGGGCAAACGTTTCGTGATCACCGTGGGCGCGCGCGACCGCCAGCGCGTCGAGGCACAACTTGCGGCTCTTGGCGTAGTGGCCGGCGGCTAGCGCGAGGTTCGCGGCACGCACGAGCGAGGCGGCCCCGCTCTGCACCTCCAACCAATGTTGGCAGAGCGCGAAAGCCCGATCGAACGTGCCCTGTCGTTCGAGCAGCGCGAGGGCCTTTTCGACCACCGCGTCGCAACCCTCCGTTCGTCCGGCCACGGCGTGGTGGGCGCGTTCCACCAGCGTGCGCGGATCGTCGCCGGCGGTGGCGAGGGCGGCTTCCGCCCGCCCATGCGCACGCATGCGATCTTCGACCTTGATGGCAGCAAAGACGGCGTCACGCACGAGTGCGTGACTGAAGCGAAACTGCCCGGGCTCGAGCTCGAGAACGATTCCGGCCCGCGCCGCCGGCTGCAAATCGTCGATGACCCGCGCAGGCAGAAGGCTGCACATGGCGCCGAGAATCGCCGCCGAGAATTCGTTTCCGAGCACCGATGCGCTCGAGAGCAGCGAGCGCGTCCGCTCCGGCAAAAGCTCGATGCGCTCCTGCACCAAGACTTCGATCGTCGGCGGCAGCGCGAGACGGTCGCCGCCGGCGCGCCAGACGCGAGCACACTCCACGACGAACAGCGGATTGCCGCCGGTTCGCGCGAGAATTTCGCGAACCACGGCGCCGGGCATCGCGTGACCGGCGTTGCGAGCGGCCAGCTCGGCCACATGCTCGGCGCCGAGCGGATGCAGCGGAATCTCGCGCGCATCGCGCAGGAGGCGTACCAGCCGCTTCTGCACCGGCGCATCGATGCGGGGATCCTGGCGCCGCAGCGTCAGCAGCAAGAGCACGTGCAGCGAGCGCAGGGGCTGGGCGAGAAAGCAGAGCAGGTCGAGCGTCTGCGCGTCGCCGGCGTGGAGATCCTCGACCACCCACAAGATCGGTTTTTGCGCGGCCGCGCGCCCGAGCGCCCCCAGCACTTCTTCCCACAAATGAAAGGCGTCGGCTTCGGTGCCCGCCTCCGCCTCGATCTCGAGCGAGCGCAAACACGGTCGTACGGGAAAGTAGGCCGGCGTCTCGCCGAGCTCCCACGCTCGTCCGTGCGTGACCACGAACTCGCGCGCCGCTCGGGCGGTGATCTCGGCCGCCAGAGAGCTCTTGCCGATCCCCGCCTCGCCCGAAAGGATGACGAGCTGGCCGCGTCCGGCACGGGCGCTATCGCACGCGGCCTCTAGCAGCGTCAGCTCGTTGTCGCGTCCGAGCAGATTCACGAATGTTCCGTCGGAGTGTAGCACTCGAGCGAGCAAGCCGTCTTCGTTGCAGTAGGTGTCGCGCAATTCAGCGCCGGGGTCCGCGAGCTTTGCGCCGGATGTTAAGCCGGCGCCGCCAACGCGGATTGCGTCGCACAGCCGCTCGAGATGAGCGACGCACGGGCCCGCATGGCAACATGCCATCACGTCAGAATGCGGGTTCCTGGACATCTCGAATTGGACCAACGCATCGTCCGCCATGGCGCAAATGGCGGCGGCTGCTTGGTAGGTCGGCTGCTAACATGTCCGGTGCACATGCGGGGGGAGGCGACCATAAACGGAACGCAACGACGCATTCGCCGCGTGTTCGGCATCTTGGGCTTGGGTATGCTGGGCGCGGCAGCGGCTTGCACTGGCGACGGCGGTTTTTTGCCGGTGTCGGGCGACGCTGGCTCCGACTCGATGTTCGATGCAATACACGCGGCGGAGAAGTCGAACACCGCGAGCGACGGGCCGCTCGACCAGAGCATGGTCTTCCCGGATGCCCGAGCGATGCTCCGGCGGAAGCCCGCGGTACTCCTGATGCACCTCGTAGATCTCCTCGATGAGGAGCTCCGATCCCCGCTCCTCGTCACGACATCTCAAAATGGATGATGTCGAGCCGGGAGAGCTGAAGTAGCTTTCGAGAAGCTGGCTGCACCGCAGCTGTACCTCGAATCTTCTCGTTGCACTTCTTCATCGCGATCGTGAGCTCCCAATTTGGCCAGGCGCGGCACCAGGCGGGTGTGGCGGGCGCCACACGCGGTGCCCCGCGGCGCTTGAGCAGATACGCGATGCCTTGAAGCGCGACGACTGGGTCCACCCGGTCACCGTCTATAGGGTGCATAGCGCACAGATCGATCGGAAGGCGAGGGCTTTCGATCAGGCGAAGCGCAGAGCGACCGTGCTCGGCGGCTAGCGCCGG
>DASWDH010000044.1:0-4335 GCA_036395495.1 Polyangiaceae bacterium | reverse complement strand
GCGTGGAGGTCGCGCCGGACGTGGCCGCGGCGGGGACCGGCGTGGCGGCCGCCGGCGGCGGCGCCGACGCGGCGATCTGTGCCTTCAGATTGTCGATGCGCCGCCGAATCTGATCGGCTCCGGGGTCGTCAGGTTTGCGCTGCAGGTAGGTTTCGAGCGCGTTGACGGCCTCGTTCCGATCGCTCTTCAGCTCGTAGGCACGGGCCAGATTGAGCAAGAGCGCATGAGCCGTGCAATCGCGGCGGTACGCGTCTCGCTAATACGTGATGGCCGTCGCATAATCGGCTTCGTTGAACGAGCCCTGCCCGGCCGCAAACGCCCCTTGGGCAGCCCTCCGATCGGCCTCGGTCGGAGCCGTGGTACAGGAGGGGAACGGCGTTTTGGAATCGCCCGCCAGAGCGCCAGCAGAGCTCAGCCAAACGATGCCGGTGACGAGCCAACCTCTGAGGGGCAAACCCATCTGAACCCTCCAACCATTCATTCCAACCTCGGGCCCGCGTAGCATAGAGCCATCGCGAAGGTAACCAAACTCTAGCGATCTCGCACAGCTTTTCTGCGACGAGCATGATTGTGTCAGATCTTGGCCATGACGGATCACGATCGGCAATTGCCGCATGTCGGCCAGGTAAGTTACGGCGAGGCCGTCGGAATTGTGTTCAGAGGGCAATCGCCGCGATGCCTCGCCCCTTCCGCGTTTGCCGAAAGCGAGTTCCGCCTGTCCGGTCAGTCGTCTCGTGGGGTATGGCTACTCCGATGCAACGATCTCGTAGCGAGAAACTGGCCCAGTATAGCTAGGCAAACCCCATGATGCTTCCCGAAAAAAAGCAAATCCTCGTGGTCGATGACGAGGCGAACTTGCGGCGCGTTCTCGCCGCCCAGTTGTCGCGCGATGGCTACGAGGTTCACACTGCCCCAGACGGTGAAGCCGGTCTCGCCGTCCTGCGCGAACACCATATCGATCTCGTGATCACCGATCTCAGGATGCCAAAGTTGGACGGCATGGAGCTGCTTCGCCAGGCGCTGCGAACCGAGCCCGAGCTGCCGGTCGTCATCCTGACGGCGCACGGCACCGTCGACAACGCCGTCGAGGCCCTGAAGACGGGCGCCTTCGATTACATCACGAAGCCGTTCGATCAAGCCGAGGTACGCACGATCGTCCGCAAGGCCCTCCGGACCCGCGACCTCGCCGGCACCGAGGCGACGCGTGAAGAAGCTCGAGAAGGGGCGGGAGCGCGCTTCGGCATCATCGGCGAGAGCGAACCGATTCTCGCCATCTACTCCATCCTCGAGCGCGTCGCCGACACCCCCACGACCGTTCTCATCACCGGCGAAAGCGGAACCGGCAAAGAGCTCGTCGCGCGCGCGTTGCACGAGAACTCGTCCCGAAGCGAGCGGCCGTTCATCAAGGTGAACTGCGCGGCCATCCCCAAGGACCTCATGGAGTCCGAGCTGTTCGGCTACGAGCGGGGCGCCTTCACCGGCGCGGTGACCTCCAAGCCGGGCCGCTTCGAGCTGGCGTCGGCCGGCACGCTCTTTCTCGACGAAATCGCGGAGATTCCCGTCGAAATGCAGGTCAAACTGCTCCGGGTCTTGCAGGAGAGCGAGTTCGAACGCGTGGGCGGCATCAAAACCATTCGCGTCGACGTGCGGCTGGTCGCGGCGACCAATCGCGAACTCAAACGGGAGATCGCCGCGGGCGGTTTTCGCGAGGATCTTTACTACCGACTCAATGTCGTCCCGATCGCCCTACCCGCCTTGCGCGAGCGCGTCAGCGACATCCCGCTGCTCAGCGCGCACTTCGTGGCGAAATTCAATGCGCGGCTCAAGAAAGAGGTCTCCGGGATCGAGCCGGACGCGATGGAACGGCTGGTGTCTTACGCGTGGCCCGGCAACATACGCGAGCTGGAGAACGTGCTGGAGCGCGCCATTCTTTTCTGTGACACGCAGCACGTGCGCCTCATCGACTTGCCGGTCGAGGTCCGTGAGGGACTCGCGGAAGCCCCGAGGCCATCGCAGTCCAGCATCGCCATCGAACCGAAAGATGGTCTCGGCGCAGACGGTCTCAAGGAGCAGGTCAAGGCCGCGATGAGCCGGCTCGAACGAGAGCTCATCGTCCGCGCGCTCCACCAGACCGGCGGCAACGTGACGCACGCCGCTCGTCTGCTCAAGATTTCGCGCAAGGGGCTGCAGCTCAAGATGAAGGAGCTCGGTCTGCGCGAGCGGGACGAGAGAGGCGGCGAGTCGAGCTGAGACGGGTTACGGCAGTTTGAAACGGCAGCCATTTCGCATCGGCGCGTTGTGCCTCATTTTTGGGGTCGTCGCGTGTTGGCGCGGCAAGGATGGCGGATCCCGAGACGCTGCGCCGTCGGTTGCCGGCAGTGCGAGCGCCGGCACTTTCGTGTGGCCGCTCGGGGGCTCTTCCGATGCCGGCGAGCATGCGACGCCCCGCAAGGGGATGATCTGGATTCCGGGGGGCACGCTCGTGGCCGGCACTCCCAAAGAGCGAACGCCGCGGCTTGCCGATGAGGAATTGCCGGGCCAAGCCATCGAGCTCTCCGGCTTCTACGTCGACGAATTCGCTTATCCCAACGAGGTCGGCGCGATCCCCAAAACCGGCATGACGCGGGACGAAGCGGCAGGCCTCTGCGCGGGCCAGGGCAAGCGCCTGTGCACCGAGCTCGAATGGGAGCGCGCCTGCAAAGGACCGGCGAACACGACGTACGAATACGGTGAGTCGTACCGCGCGGCGGAGTGCGCGACCGGCATGTCGGGGCGGCTCGCGCCGAGCGGACTGCGCGTGGCATGCAAAAGTGCGTTCGGAGTTCACGATATGCACGGAGGGCCTTGGGAATGGACGGCCAGCAGCTGGCGCCGCGGGGGCGACTCGCAAGCAGGCACCCTGCGGGGAGGTAACTCCGATACCGGCGAGCTCGTCGGCCGGTGCGCGAACGCGGTGGCCACCGCCCCGTCTACCCGCCGCCCCGACGTCGCCGTGCGCTGCTGCGCCGGCGACCCCAACTTGGCCGAGGTGCGACTCGAGGTCGCCCGGGGCAAGACGCTCGCCGTGCGTTATGCCGAGCCTCAGCTCGTCGCGACGCTCGCCCAGGCCGTGCAGGAAAAGACATTGCCCGACCTCCCTCCGGAACAGCCATTTCGCATCGACCGGGTGTGGCTCTGGCATCCAATCGGCAACGAAGAACTGGTCTTGGCGGCAGGGTGTGCCCGGCAACCCCCGCATCTCGCATGCGGCGTGGGCGTGTTCCGCATGCGCCCGAGCGGGACCGAAGAGGGCGCCGCGCCGGCGCCCGCGCTGGTGAGCTTCGCTTCCTCCGGCTGGTGGATGGCCGTCGTGAGAACCGATCACCGCACGCACGACCTTTGGGTTTACGGCGGCGACGGTCGTTCGAGCTTCCGCCGCCGCGTCGCCTACGTCTGGGGCAGAGTGGTCCTCGGTGAAGCCGAGCGCACCAAGGCGAGCGATCTTCTCGAGTGACTCCCCGAGCCGGCGCGGCCTTCGGCCCGCCCTTTAGTCAACGTCCGACGTCGCGTCCCAAGGCGTGCTCGAGGACCACGTGCGCGACCCGGAGATTGACGCGGGCGTTGATCGATAGGAGACGCGAACGAGTGAGGTCGGTTTCGGCGTCGGTGAGCTCGACGTTGGTCGCCCGGCCGTTCTGAAAAAGCGAGCGTCGCACACGATAGGATTCCTCCGCCGCAGCCAGCCCTCGCGCCGTAGTGTCGAGCGCCAGGAGCGCCTCGCGCAGCGCGTTTCTCGCCCGCGTGACTTCGAGCTCGATCCCGTCCTCCATCACCTGCCTCTGCGCCACCAAGCTCGCCGCGCGCGCTTCCAACGATGCGCTGGAGGCCGCCGACAATCCGATGTCATTGGGCGACCAGGTGAGCTGAACGCCCACGTCCCAGGTCGTTCTGAACGTCCCTTGAGCCGGAAAGATGCGCGGGTTCGGGTTGGCGTAGATCAAATCGGCGAACCCATCGATCCGCGGGACATGACCGGCGCGCGCGACCCGCGCTTGTTCGCCCAGCGACCGGGCGGACTCGTCGAAAGCACGAATCTCGAGGCGGGTGCTCTTCGCTTCCGTCAACATCGCCGCGAGATTGTCGCTGTTGCGCTGAGCGGGGATCGCAGTATCGATCGCTTCGCCGATTTCGTACGGGGTGACGGCCCGGTCATGCATGACGACACGGACCTGCGCTTCACTCACGATCCGTAGATTGGCGGTCTGCTCGACGAGGAGCTGGCTCTGAGCCACCCGCGATTCGCTGCTCAGGACGTCGGCACGCGACGCGGTTCCGGCATCGAATGCGTGCTGCGCG
>DASWDH010000043.1:0-12352 GCA_036395495.1 Polyangiaceae bacterium | reverse complement strand
GGAATCGTGCGACGAGAATTTTGAGCATTTCCTTCCCTCAAAGATCTTGTCCGCAATAGGACAAGTCGAAGCTCTTGTTGCAGAGCGGAAAATCCGAAATCTGCTGGCCGCGCAACGCCATCGCGAGGCCCGTCCAATTGTGAAACGATGGGTCGACCACCTTGTAGTTGGAAAATCTTCCGTTCTCGTCGGTCAGGGCCACGTGACAAATCTCGCCGCGCCAGCCCTCCACGAGCGACACGCACATTCGATTGGGCGCAAGCGCGTTGCAGGTGGTCCGGGTGGGACCTTCGGGGAGCGCTTCGAGCTGCTCCTGGATGAATGCGCACGATCGCCGTATCTCGAGCCACCGCACGTAAGCGCGGGCGAAGACGTCACCGGTGTGCCAGGCCGACACGGGTATGTGCGCGAGCCGGAAGATGCCGGTCGGGTGGTCATGGCGTACGTCGCGCTCGAGTCCGCAGGCGCGCGCGGCGACCCCTACCAAGCCGAGGGCTTCGGCCACGTCCGCCGAAACCGCTCCCGTCCCTTCGAAACGTGCCTGTACCGACGCGCTGTTCCACAAAAGCTCCACCGCGCTCTTCACGTCGTGCAGAGCGGCCGCGAGGCGGCTCTGGATCTGCTTGCGCTGTCCGCCGTCGATGTCGTATCCGACGCCACCCGGCCTCACGAGCCCGCGGCCGAAGCGGCTTCCGCAGAGCAGCGCCGTCAAATTCAAAAAATCGCCGCGCAGCCGTCCGCAGAACGATGCGGTCGGGAGAAAACCGACGTCGTTCGCGAGAGCGCCGAGCCCGCCGGTGTGATTCGCGAGCCGCTCGAGCTCGAGTGCGACGCCGCGAAGGACGTGAGCTCGGGCGTGAACCCGACCACCGGCGAGCCCTTCGACGATCTGGCAATACGCGGTCGCGTGCCCGACCGACGTATCGCCGGCGAGCGTCTCCATATAGGCGATCGTTCGTTTGCTCGGCCCGCCCACCAGCGCTCGCTCGACGCCTCGATGTTGGTACCCCAGGGAAATCTCCAAATGGAAGACGTTCTCGCCGTGGCATTGGAATCGAAAGTGACCGGGCTCGATCACGCCGGCGTGTACCGGCCCTACGGCGACCTCGTGAACTTCGTCTCCTTCGACCCGATAGAAGTCGGTGACGCCGACGATCGGCGCCTCGCCTTCCGGTCGTTTCCAGGCATCACGCCCCGGCCGTTGCGAGCGCACGAAGCGCACCGGCTTCAGCCACGGATGTCCCTCGGGCACGATGCCCCACTGCTCGGCGATCTCACGTTCGAAGAGGTGCACCTGCGGACAATCGGGTGTCAGCGAGGGGAACGCGTCGCCTTCCAGCTTGGTATTGGCAATCTCGATCAACCCCTCGCCGTCGTCGGCAAGAACGACGATGAGCTCCGTTTTACCGTTCGGGGCGCCGGTTCCGAAGAGCGCAGCAACTCGTTTGCGGCGGGAGGGAGCGTCTATCACCAGGCGACGAAATTCCTCCCAAGGGAGCTCCGGGATCTTCTCCCGTTCGAGCGCCCTTCCGTTGCGGGTGGAGATCGAGCTCACCGCCCTGCCTCCAGCGCCAACGCCGCGTCGCGAACGAGCGCATTCACCGGCCCCGGTATGTAGACTCCCAGCATGAGCACGAGGCCGATCAGGACGATCCCCGGCATCACGCTGGAGAAATCGTCGCGAAGGGTCGTGGCCGATGCGTTGGGGGATGGTTTCCCTTGCACCACGGTGAGTACGGTGGCGCCCATCCCGGTGAAGATGACGACGAGCAGGAGCAGAAAAACGCCGGCGATCGCATAGTGGGCACCGGAAATGGCAGCGGATAGAATCGTGAACTCGCTGAGGAACAGACCGAACGGAGGGGAACCGGTGATCGCGAAAAATCCGGCGAGCAGGAGCGCCGCCGAAACCGGCAGACGATGGAGCGCACCGCGAACCTCGTCGGTCGTCTTGCTCGCATAGGCGCGGTGGATGTTCGCCGCGCTGAGAAAGAGCACGCCCTTGGCGAGGCCGTTGTTCAACATGTGCAGCATCGATCCGAAAACTCCCGCGCCCCCGATGCCCACGCCGAGCACGAGAATGCCCATGTGCTCGACGCTGGAGTAGGCGAGCATGCGCTTGAAGTCTTTTTGCCGAGCCATGAACACACCAGCTACGGCCATCGAAAAAAGACCGACGACGATCATGAGCTCCTGCGCGAAACGTGGATCTCCCGAGGCGCTGCAGATTTTGTAAAAGCGCAAGATGGCCAGGAAGGCGCAGTTGGTGAGTCCACCGGCCAGCAGAGTACCGACCAAGCCGGGCGCCTCGCCGTAGGCGTCCGGCTTCCAGGTGTGCATGGGTGCGAGGCCCATCTTGGTCCCGTAGCCCACGAAGAGGATGACAAAGGCCGATCGCAACCATGGCTTCGAAAGGCGCGGTGCGTCGGCGATGAGATCACCGAGAAGCAGGGAGGGCTGGAGTCCACCGCGCAGCTCCGAGTAGGCGAGAAAGAGCGATCCGAGGAGAGCCAGCGCAATCCCGACCGAACCGATGAGCAGATATTTCCAGGTGGCTTCGAGCGACCGCGGGCTTCGCTGAAAATACAACATCGGTGCCGAGGCGAGCGTCGTCGTCTCGATGGCCACCCACATCAGACCGAGGTGTTGCGCTTCGGCAATCAGCGTCAGCATCGCGATGAAGGCGAACATGCAGGCGCAGAAGATTCGGTTCGAACGATCGGGGTAGAGCGCCAGATAACCGCGCGCGTAGATGGAGCAAAGAAAGAAAAGAACCGAGGTGAGCGCCAGCACCAGCCTCGCCACGCTGTCGACGACCAACCACCCGCCGAGGCCGGAAACATGCGGCTGCGTCAGAGCCCAGAGGACGAGTACCAGGTGGACGCTTCCACCAACGGGGACCAGCCACGGCCGCAGGCGGTTGGAAGGGATCGCCAGCGCGGCCAGCGCGAAGAGCAGAGGAACGAGAACGAGGGCGACGGCCATTCGAAGATTCCTATTCCCTGAGGTGCGTCAGCTGGGCGGTGTCGAGGGAGGCGAATTCGCGGTTGATTTGGTAGATCATGATTCCCATGATGAAGATGCCGACGAGGAGGTCGAGCAGGACGCCCACCTCGACGAGAAATGGGATCGCTTCCACCAGAGTGAGTCCCATGATGAAGATGCCGTTCTCGAGGATGAGATAGCCGGCGACCTGCGTGATCGCTTTGCGGCGCGTGGTGAGCACGATGAATCCCGTCAGCACCGTCGCCAGCGACGCGGGGACCAGAAGGGAGCCCACGTGTTCGTCGGCGAGCGGCAGGGTAGCGGCGAACACGATGGCCAGCCCGGTGGCGACGGCGCCGGCGAAAAGCGACGGGATGTAGCCGATGAACGGCTCTACCTCGCGGCGGATCGCCACGTCACGCATCGCGCGCAACAGAAGCCAGGGAATGACGAACCCTTTGATCGACGCGGCGCCGAGCGCGATGAGAATGGGCCGTACGCTGAATTCGTGGTGGGCGAGGACCGCCAGAACGCCGAGTAAGATCCCCTGAAGGGCGGTGGCATTGATCACGGCTCGCAAACGGCTCGTGCCGAGAACGAAGAAGTTCAACAGTAGTACGGTCACGAGCAGGGCATCTACGGCGTCGGACATGGTCGTTACCTCGCGAGCAGAATGATGCTGAAGCCAGAGAGCAGGCAGGCCGCCACCAGAAGGCTCGGCACCTGGTTGAGACGCAATCGCGCCATGGCCGACTCGACCATCCCGATGACGACCGAGAGCGCGATCATCCCGCCAACGAACACGCCCCAATCGATCCATGGATTGGCGGTATCGAACGGAAGCGCGAGACGCACGATGATGGCGCCAAGAACGAAGAGCTTCATCGCCGCACCGTAGAGGATCATCCCGAATGCGGGTCCGCTGTGGTCGAGAACCATCACCTCGTGGATCATGGTGAGCTCGAGATGAGTGTTGGGATCGTCGAAGGGAATGCGGCAGTTTTCTGCGAGCAGAACGATGAAAAGGCTCACGAGCACGAGCACCAGCGAGGCGCCAGCGCCGAGCCATTCTGCAGAAAGACCGCTGCCCAGCATCGTTCCGAGCGAGAGCGACGCCGATCGCTTGACGAGCACGAGCAGGCCCAAAAAAAGGGCAGGTTCGGCAAGGGAGGAGAACGTAGCTTCGCGCGCGGCCCCCATGCCCTCGAAGGCCGACCCCGTGTCGAGCGCCGCGCACACCGTAAAGAAGCGCGCCAACCCGAAGAGGTAGGCGAACAGGATGAGATCCCCCGCAAACGACAGTGGTGCGGCGTGATGCCCGAGCGGAACGAGAAACGAAGCGAGGAACGCCGTGGCAATTCCCACCACCGGGCTCGCGCGGAAAACCCAGCCGGTGGTCGTGCTGTAGACCGTTCCTTTTCGAAGCAATTTGAAAAGATCGTAATAGGGTTGGAAAAAGGGCGCTCCGACGCGCCCGGCGACCAAGGCCTTCGTCTTGGTGATGACGCCGAGGAGAAGCGGCGGGAGCATGACGACGACGAGAACGTGAATCACCGTGTCGATAGTGAACAGGGGCATGGTCTATCGCCGAACCAACAAGGTGAGAAGGAGGGTTGCCAGAATGTAAAGGAGGTAGACGTGGACATTTCCGCGCTGCGCCCAGCGAAACCACACGAAACCACGGCCAATACCACGGAGCGTAGGCAAGATGGCACGATCGAGAAACGTATCGGGTACGTGGCTCGAGAAACTTGCCGTTCGTGGGAAGGGCGACGCCAAGCTGGGCGATCGTTGCTCGGGGCGAAGCGCCCAGG
Organism: Polyangiaceae bacterium; assembly: GCA_036395495.1. Taxonomy (GTDB): domain Bacteria; phylum Myxococcota_A; class Polyangia; order Polyangiales; family Polyangiaceae; genus DASWDH01. The sequence continues at coordinate 7,553 of DASWDH010000043.1, read as the reverse complement.
AGAAGAGCCGAACCAGCGAGTCTGCGAAGGACGACGCGGTGTATTGCATATGCGACGAAGGGGCGGCGTAACCGCAATCCCAGGTGACCGAACGGCGGACGCGCGAGGGCCCGGTGAGCCGCGCGATCAGCACGCCGCCCAAAGCGAGCAGAGTCACCAGGGCGAATCCGGTGACGCTCAGCAGCGAAAGCGGTGCCAAGGATCCCAAAGGCACGCCATGGCTCGTCTCCGGCGCCCAGATCCGTGCGGCGTGGTCGAGAATGGGAGCGATCGCCGAAGGCACCAGCCCGATGAAAGCGCAGCAGGCTGCCAGAATGGCCATCGGCGCGATCATCAGGGCACCGGCCTCATGGGCGTGATCGACGCGATCGGACCGTGCCGATCCGAGAAATACTGTGCTGAATACTTTGGCGAAGCACGCCAAAGCGAGCCCACCTATCAGGGCGAGGGCCGGTGCCCCGAAAGCGCCGGCGATCCATGCGCCAGGGGAGGCGAGCAACATCGAACGAAACAGGGCTAGATAGACGAGGAGCTCGCTGACGAAGCCGTTGAGCGGCGGAAGCCCACAAATCGCGACGGCCCCTATGACGAATGCGAGCGCCGTCCAGGGCATCTTCTTGGCGAGCCCGCCCAGCTGATCGATCTCACGCGTGCCGGTCGCGTGGAGCACGGCTCCGGCACTGAGGAACAAGAGCGCTTTGAAAAGACCGTGATTCCAGACGTGGAGCAGCGCACCGGTGATTCCTAGAACGACGAGCTCGGGTTGCTCGAGAGAACGGCCGATTACCGCAATCGCAATGCCGATGGTGATGATGCCGATGTTCTCCACGCTGTGGTATGCGAGAAGGCGCTTCATGTCGTGCTGCCCGATGGCGAACGCCACACCGAGCACGCCGGAAACGATTCCGAGCACGAGCAGCGTCACACCCCACCAGAGCGGCGGATGCTCGAAGAACGAGCAGACGCGCACCAGGCCGTAGATCCCGCTTTTGATGAGCACGCCGGACATGAGCGCCGAGACGTGGCTCGGCGCGTTCGCGTGCGCCCCGGGCAGCCACACGTGCATCGGCATCATGCCCGCCTTGAGTCCGAAGCCGACGACGGCCAGAACGAAAATAGTGTTGGCGAGAGAGGGCGCCATCGCCGACGGCGCGGCGAACGTCCAGCTGCCGGCCGCCACATGGAGCAGCGCGAACATGGCAAATAAGCACAAGGTGCCGACGCGCGTGGCGACAATGTAGACGAATCCCGCTGCGTGGACCTCTTCGTCGGTGTCCTCGGTCGTGATGAGCACGAATGCGGCGAGCGCCATCGTCTCCCATCCGAGGAGAAAGAGGAGCGAGTTATGCGCGATCACCAGAAGCGCGAGGGCGGCCGTCAGCACGCCGAAAAAGAGACGCAGCTTGCGGCCATTGTCCGGATGCTCGGATTGCTTCCAGTAGCGAAGCCCGTAAATGGACCCGAGCGGTGCGATCAGGAAGATCTGGAGCAGAAACATGGCGGCGATGCCGTCGATCCGAACGGCGAGCTCTCCGCCGGGCACCGCCCACGGAAGGGAGAAGTCCGTCAGCCGTGCGGCCAACGCAACCGCGCCGGCGCCGGCGATGCCGCACGTCGACCCAACGACCATGAGCACCGCCGCAACACGCTCTCCCACCGCCGATTGACGGGAAAGAAATGCCCCGGGGAGCCCGCTCGTCCCCACCAGCACGATCCCGACGAGGATCAGCGCCTCATTCATCGGCCGAGCCAATCGTAGAGCGAGCTCCATGCCAGCGCCACGAGAGCCGCGAACAGAATGTAGAAGAGGTAGACGTGGAGCACGCCCTGCTGTAGCCAGCGAAGTCGAGCGAACCGTTCGGCCCACCGGGTGACGAATGGCTCGTACACCCCACGCGTCAGCGGGTCGGAGCATGCGGAGGAGAGCCTGGCCGGCACCGGAAAGAGCGTGCTCGGTGCGACGACGGAAAGCTCGGCTCGAAGGATCTTCGGCATTCGCGCGCTGATGAGCTCGGCAAATGAGCTCGCCGTGTACTGCATGCGCGGCGAAGGTCGCGCGTAACCGCACCCCCACGTCGCGTCGAGTGTGATCGAGCGGCGCCGATGGATCGCCACCCGGCACAGCGTGCCCAAGGCCAACGCCAGCCACAAGCATCCGTTCCAACGACCGAGCGTGGCGAGCGGTGCGTCGGGCATGAGCGGATTGGCGACATTTCCGAGGAGCTGCGCGCTCACCCGTGACGTAGCGGCAACGAAGGTATGGGGGTAGAGCGCAACGAGCGCCGAGATCGCAGCGAGCATCATCATCGGCACGGTCATCCCGGCGGGCGATTCGTGGGCATGAGCACTCGCTCGGCCGCGGGGTTCACCGAGGAGTGCAATTCCAACGAGCCGAACGAAGCAGAGCAAGGTCAGTCCGCCGATGAAGGAGAGCAGCCCCACCGAAAGCAGCGCCGCCACCCCCGCCGCGCTCGTGCTCGAGAGCGCCCCTCGAATGAGCCCGAGGTACAAGAGCCATTCGCTCACGAAGCCATTCATGGGAGGCAACGCCGCGATCGCTAGCGCAGCGAGCACCATGGTGGTCGCCGTGCGGGGCATGCGCTTCATCAAGCCGCCGAGCTGTTCGAGATCCTTCGTCCCCGAACCGTGGACGACGCTGCCCGCGCCGAGGAACATGAGCCCTTTCATCAACGTATGGTTCCAGATGTGCAAGAGAGCTCCGCTCATTCCGAGCGCGGCAACCTGCGGTCGATTCGAAATCGAGCCCCACGACGCGGTGCCCAAGCCGATGGCGATGAGACCTACGTTCTCGATGCTGGAATAAGCCAGCACACGCTTGATGTCGCGCTGGTAGAGCGCAAGCGAGATGCCCAAGAGCCCACCGGTCAGCCCGATCGCGATGAGCACAGGGCTCCACCAGGCGGCGGGGTGACCGAGAAGTAGCCACACTCGCAAGAGCCCATAGATGCCCATCTTGATCAAGACGCCGGACATCAACGCCGAAACGTGCGATGGAGCTGCGGCGTGAGCCTCCGGGAGCCACACGTGAAAGGGAACGAACCCCGCCTTCACGCCGAATCCCGCCAGCGCCAATCCAAACAAGAGGCCCGACAGGGAGCCGGACATCGGCAGCATCTGGACGGCGGCGAAATCGAAGCTCCCGCCATGTCGCGCGAGCAGAAGGAACATCGCGAGCAGGAACGCAGTGCCGACGTGCGTCGCGATCAAATAAACGAACCCGGCTCGCCGTACGTCGGGATCCTCGTGTTCGAAGGTGACGAGCACGTAGGCACAAAGCGACATCAACTCCCAGGCGACGAGAAAGAGCAGCGCTTGTCGCGCCGTCACCACGACGGCCATGCTGACTACCAAAAGATTGAAGGCGAACCATGCAAAGCCGACCGGTTTTTTCCCGTGGTACGGCTTCATGTACTCGCGTCCGTACACGGCGGCGATGGCGGCCAACCCGAATATCGGCATCAGGAAAAACGCGGAGAGCGGATCGACGGCGGCGCGCAGCTGCCCGTACGGTAGCTGCCATCCCAGCACGACCTCGGGCTCGCTCCCGTGCAGTAGCACCTGTACCGCTTCGGTCCCGCCGACGACCGCACCGGCCACGACGCCGAGCACCGCCAAAGCAGAACCAACCGCGGGCGAGCGCGCGAGAACCAGCGCCGCGACGCCGCCGGCGAGGATGAGCGGGAGCCCGCTCGAGAAGAGCATCACTTTGTGGTTTTCCGCTTGCTGGGGGCGGGTAAATCCGAGAAGCGGCTCTCGAGGCGGCGCGCTCGTTCGAGGATCTGCTCTGGTGGTGCGCGCCGTAGCACCGCGTCCTTGAAGTCCGCATCGAGCAGAGCAGCCGAGAGTCGGGACAGGAGATAGAGATGTGATCGGATGGTTCGGGTCACCAGGGAAAAGATCGTGTCGACGGGCCGGCCATCGAAGGCGGCAAAGTCGACGGGTTTCTCGAGGAAACACAGCGTCACCGCCGGATGCGGGACGTGCAGAACGACGGGATTTCGAACGTGCGGAATGGCAATTCCGTCGCCAACGCCGGTCGACCCGAGCGCTTCGCGAGCGACGAGAAAGTCGTAGATGAGGTCACGGTCTTCCTCTTCGATCGGCATCACGTTCACGACGCTTCGCAAGACCGCCTCCCGGGTCGAGCCACCGACGCCGTAGTGAATTCCGCCGAGCTCCAGCGCGTTCGAGAGATGAGGCTGCTCGTTCCCGTTCCCGATGGGGCCCCGAAATTCTTCCGACGACACCCGGATGCCTCGTGAGGTGGCCCATTCGAGAAGCTCCGCGCGGTGAAAGCGATAGTTCTCGCTCACCCGGTGGACCGGAATGCTTTCGTCGCGAATCCAGCGATAAACGACATCCTCCGACACGTTGAGCATTCTCGCGACGTCACGGACCGTGAGCTTCATCGATCGCTCCTAGAGAGCAACCTGCATGCCGCTCGAGCCGCTTCGAGAAATCTGCTTGTTTCTGGGAATCCGCAGGAGCGATGTCTCAATCCGCGGGTCTCGTATCGCAGCAGCGAACAAAAAGACATATGATTAGTCGAAACATGACTGGAAAACGACAAATTGACGTGGTCCTCGAGCCCGTCATGCAATCTTCGTCGATGCGCCAGTTGGACCGCCTCGTGCGTGTCCTGGCCGCGAAGGAGGTGGGGGTGACGTTGGTCGGCGAAAGCGGCAGTGGTAAGGAGGTCCTCGCGCGCAGGGTCCACGACCTCTCGCATCGTCGCACCGGACCGTTCGTCCCCATCAACTGCGCGGCGATTCCGGAGCCGCTCTTCGAAAGCGAGCTCTTCGGCCACGAAAAAGGGGCCTTCACCGGGGCCAGCGCTCGTGCTCGCGGCAAGATCGAGGCGTCGCAGGGGGGAACGCTCTTCTTGGACGAGATCGGAGATATGCCGATGGCTCTCCAGGCCAAGCTCTTGCGCTTTCTGGAGAATCGCAAATTCATGCGCGTCGGGGGTACCACGAAGATCAACGTCGACTCGCGCCTCATCTGCGCGACGCTGCGCCCTCTCGATGAGGAGGTCAGAGCCGGACGATTTCGAGCCGACCTCTACTATCGAATTCAAGGAGTCAGCCTGAAGGTGCCGCCGCTTCGCGATCGGAGACCGGACATCGCTCCATTGGTGCACCAATTCGTGGCGCAGATTTCGGCCAAGCATGGCATAGCGGCGCCCAAGATCGGCCGCGCGGCGATGGCCGTGCTTCGCGAGTACGATTGGCCGGGCAACGTTCGGGAGTTGCGCAACGTGATCGAGCTCGTGAGCTTGCTCCGAGCTGGGAGCCAGGTGCGTATCCGTGATTTGCCGCCTGCCCTGCAAGAAGGCATCGTTTCCAATGGTGGGCGACGCGTCAGCCCAGCTTGGGTGAGCAAGGACATCATCCAGGTGGGTTTGGACCGACCGCTCGAGGACATCATCGATCAGGTGCTTCACGCCGTCTTGGAGCTGGAAGGTGGCAACCGCTCGCACGCGGCACATCGCCTCGGCATCAGCTTGCGCACGGTCCAGCGCCACCTGGCGCGCCAGTGAGCGGTGGCGTCAGTCTACTTGCAAGGCTTCGACGACTTGCCGCACGGCTTTTTGCTAGCCGGGGATGACGACACCCGCGTTCGCGAAGGAGCGGGGGCCTTGTCGGAACCTGCGGTCGCCGCCGGCGGCTCGGCCGCCACCGCCGTTGGAGGTGCCGGGGCAGTGTTGTTCGGTAGATTGACTTGATTCTCGTTCGCGGGCGAACCGGGGAGCGCGGCGCCTGTCGGCGCCGCCGCGCTCGGACTCGTCGACGAAGCCTCTTTCGGTGTCGCCGCCTTTGCGGAGCAGAGCGCCCAAGTCACGAGAACGAGGACGAGTGCACCCATCCCCGCACCGGCCATCTTCAGCCTCGCCGACCTCGCGCCGGAGGTCGCAGGTTTGCCCGATCCGAATCGGGCGGGCGTCCCGTCATCGTCGATGGGCGTTGCATCGGAGACGCTCTGCCGGAAGGATTCGGGGGTTGCCTGCTCGAACGCGGTGAGGGCAGCCACCAATTGCGCAGGCGGAGGGGGAAGGTCGATGGACGGCGCCGAGCCCGCCCCAGCCGTCCCCGGGTCTGCGGCCGTTCCTTGCGGAGACCCGTTGCCGGTCCTTCCCGCGTCGAGCAGTTCTCCTGATTTCTTCTCCACCCAAAATCGAGATTACAACGATCCGGTGCAACTGCGCCAGAGTCCGTGAGAATCCCGCCGAGCTCGGGCGGTCGCAGATGTGGCGACATGTGGTTCTTGGAAGGGCTTCGCTCCACCGGTGCAGCGGTTCGAAGGCGAGAGAACAGCTACCGAATCATGGGCGGCGGATGAGAAGATCGGCGACGTGCCCAGCACTTGGGACAGTGCCACTCGGCCACCTTGCGCCCGTTGGGGTCGGTCGACCGCAAGACGCGCCAACCATACTGCGGACCGATGAGCGTGTCATTCGTTTCGGTCGCTGGCGATGATGTTCCGCAGTCCACGCAATGGTTACGGCTTTCTACATCTGACATCGCCCCTCTACCTTACTTACGGCGATTATCTGGGTTCGGAGTAAGCGTAATCGGGTCAACCTCCGCAGGTGCCACAGATCGCAGTCGGCAGGGCGCACAGGCCGCAGCTCCCGTCACAGCAAATCTCGCCGGGGTTACAGTCCTTCGTACCGCAGGGAACGCCGGCGTCTCCGGTTCCGCCCGTTCCGCCCGTTCCGCCCGTCGCCGCACCATCTTCCGCCGCGCCGCCTGAGCCGCTGGCGGGGCCCATGCCCGCGCCGCCCCCATCGGAGTCAGAGCCGCAAGCAATTGCAAACAGCACAAGTACGGCCGCCCAACCATTCGATCGCATCATACCGGCCTCCGCCTAGCTAATCGTACCGTGCACCAGTGTTCGCTTTTGCAAGACGGCTCAGATCGGTCGAAGGTTTGCCGTAGGTCGATCGGCCGATCGGCCGCGAGCTTGCCGTCACGGCCCGAGTCTTGGCATCGCGGAGGGTCTGACCTCAGCAGAGGCGAGCTGACCTGGATCGGTCGCCCTCGCTCGTAGGGCGTTGAAGTCGCAGGTGGTCTTGTCGCCGGCACGCATCGACGCGGACTCAAGCACGCCGATGCAACGCCGTACTCTCCATCTCGCGGTCGTCGACCTCGAGTCGCCGCTTTCAACACATGGCCCGCTGGTTCGATGATCGCGAAACGAGGAGTTTCTATCGAATGCGCATCGAAGTCATCGGTCTGCTCACGTCCTTGCTCGCGACCGTCACCTTGGCAGGGTGTGGGCGCATGCCCCCCCCTGCTACCCCGCCGCCAGTGCCGTCGTCGTCGCCATCACCGATCGCGGTTTCGGAACCAACCCAAGCTCAACCACCCTCGAAATGCGAATCACTCGAGGAAGGATGTATTGCCGCCGACAACACGAGAACGGCGGTAGGTCGCAGCGGTTGGACGATTGCTCTGCCGCGTGGTTGGACATTTGCGCGCGACGCACACGCGACGATTGCCGCCAATCTGGGAGCCACGATCGCCGTCACC
>DASWDH010000042.1:0-9145 GCA_036395495.1 Polyangiaceae bacterium | reverse complement strand
CGTCGGTGAGCGTGAAATGCGCCATGTAGACGTCGCGCGTCGCCCACGCGCTCGCCCGATCGACCGGGAACTCCGGCTGAAGAGCCGATCGAAAGATCGTGAGCTGGTATCCATAGCGACGCCCGCTCGAGCTCTCGAGGTTTCCCGTCCAATACCACCACTCGTTGCGAAACTCCGGATGCGGTCCGTGGTCTTGCGGGAACCGAAACTCGCGCGGCCCGTTCGCACGAGCGAAGCGGTCGTCGGCTGGTCCGGGGCCGAGGGTTCGTACCACCGAGAGTGGCGGGCCGCCGGGAGCGAGCTTCCGTCGAGCGACGATGCCCGCCGCCACCAAGAGCGCCAGCAAGACGGCACCTGAAAGGAGCCAGGAGCGAAGGCCAAACCGAGGGGGCCCACGCATCAGTCCTCGCGAAGCGCCGCAGCCGGATGGGCGCGCGCCATCTTCCATGACGGATAGATGCCGGCCAAGAGCGCGGCGAGCAGCGAGAGCGCGATCGCCTCGATCATCACGTGAGCGGGGAGCGCGAGCTCGAGCGTCCACCCGAACGAGCGGCGATTGATCACGAACACGAGAATGAACGCGAGCGCAATGCCGAGCGGGATCGACAAGAGGCCGGCACAGAGGCCCATGAGCGACGTCTGCAGTGTGACCAATTGCACGAGCTGCCGAGGCAGAAGACCGACGGCGCGGAGAATGGCGAGCTCACGCGCTCGTTCGAGGGCGAGCGCCATGAGCGCGCTCAGGATGCCGACGAACGCGACACCCATCGACAGAAGCCGCAACACCTGGGTGATGGCGAACGTGCGGTCGAAGATGGAGAGCGAGGCCTCGCGCAGCTCGCGGTTCAGCCGGATGTGGAGGGCTTGCTCGGTGCCGGCGCGCTGTCGCACCTTTTCGGAGAGTGCCGCGAGGTCGACGCCGGGCTCGGCGACCAGCGCCATCGCCGAAATCCTCCGATCCTCGAAGTGGCGCTCGTACACGTTTCGGGACATGAGGACGCCTCCTTCGTCGGAGGCGTAGTCGGCGTAGATGCCGATGATCCGGAAAGACTCGTGGCCTCGATCGGTCATGATTTCGAGCTTCGATCCTACGCCGAGGTCGTGGTGAAAAGCGTAAGGCTCGGTGATGGCAACGGTCTGCTCTCGCTCGAGCTTCTGCATCACATCGCCGCTTTCCTGCTTCTGAAAGCGGTACACCCTGCTACCCGGCCGATTGAGCACGGGAACGTGCAGGTCGATTTCGCCGTCGAGCGTTCGAATCCGGCGATTGCGGATGGTGTTGATCGACGAGACCCCCTCGGTACTCGCCACCCGTTCGACGACGCTCGGCAGTAGCGTGCTGTCCCCTTTGCGCGAAATCAAACTCGGCGGCTGGACGAAGATGTCCGATTCGAGCGATGCCGCGAGCCAGTCCGCCACGGTTCGACGAAAACTGTGCACCATGATGCCAACGCCCACGGTGGTCGCGACGGCGATCATGAGCGCCGCAAGAGCGATCGACGTGCGCGTCAGCGAAGCGACGATGCCGCGCGCGGCCATCCTACCCACCACGCCGAAAATTCGCGCCGCCACCGGGCGGGCGGCGAGGGCGAACGCGCGGGTTGCAGCGGGCGTTGCCAGCGCGGCCGCCAGCAACACGCCGAAGAGCCCCATGTAAGAAACCAAGAGATTCTTGCCGGGCCATGCGAGAAGGGCCGTTGCGAGCGCGGCGAGGGCGACCCCACCGAACGCGAGCCGCCCTGCGTTGCGCGCGAGCGCCGCCTCCGACGACGAGCGGCGCAGGGTGATGCTGGGTGGCACCCGAGTCGCTTCCCAAGCGGGGGCGAGCGCGGCGAGCAGCGTCGCTCCCAACCCGAGGACGACGCCCTTGGCGATCGTCTGCACATCGAGGCTCACCTCGCGTACGTTCACGACGAAGTAGAGGTCGTTGATCGTGCGCGTCACCAGGTGAACGAGCTCGGTCGCCAAAAGCACGCCGAGCGCGATGCCGAAAGCGGTAGCCGGCACCGCGAGCACGAGCGCTTCGCGCACGACGAACCCGAAGACCTCGCTGCGGGTGACGCCGAGGCAGCGCAACGTGCCGATCAGAGGCCGCCGCTGAACGACCGCAAAGGTCATCGTGTTGTAAACGAGGAAGATGCCGACGACCAAGGCGAGGAGGCTCAAGGCGCTCAAATTCAGGCTGAACGCCCGGCCCATCTGGGTCGTCATGAGCGAGCGCGCCGCGGCTCGCCTCAATTCGCAGCGCCCGCCGCATAGATCGCGAACGTGCGCCGCGAGCTCGGCCAGATCGGTCGAGTCGGGAACGAGCAGGTCGACGCGTGACAATTTTCCCGAATATCCGAGGAGCTCTTGCGCCGTGGCGATGTCGGTGATCAACACGTCGTCGAGCGCACGAGCGGGCGTGCCGGCGGGAGCTTCGATCCGAGCGACGGCCACGATCTGCTTGGGCACCCCTTCGATGGCGATCGGCCAGGCAGCTCCGGTTGCGACGCCCAGGCGATCCGCGGTAGCGGCCGACACGAAAGCAGCCCCGGGAGAGCTCAGAAATTCTCGCAACCCCTGGCTCGCGTCCGCGGCGACGTACGAGCGAAAAGGAGCCTCGGCGAATGGGTCGACACCGAGCAGTCGAAAAGCACGCCCGGGTTCCAGAGGCGACGTCACAAAACCCTCGACGATCGGAGCCGCGGCGACCGGTCCGAGCTCGCGGCGCAAGCGAACGTAAAGCGAATCATCGAGACCCGAGGGGCCACCGAGCAGCTGGTGGGTTGCTTTGCCGGTGATGCCCTGGGCCGACAAAGAGAATGCCCGGAGCGCGCTTCCGTTGGCCAGGTCGATCGACACGACGACCGCGACACCGAGCGCAATGCCGATGATCGAGAGCAGCATCAGCGCAGGATGACGCCGCAGATGCCGAAAACTCGACCGTACGAGCAGCGTGCTCATCCCGAAGCCTTGGGTCGTTCGAAGAGCCGGCCGCGCTCGAGAGCGAACACGCGATCGGCGCGTTCGATGAGGTCGCGATCGTGGGTCACGACGACGACCGTGCGCCGTTTCTGCCGTGTCAAGCGATCGATGAGATCGAGGACCTCATGACCGGTTTGATCATCGAGATTGCCGGTCGGTTCGTCGGCGAGCACGAGCAGGGGCTCGTGGACCAGCGCCCGCGCCACCGCGACGCGCTGCTGTTCGCCTCCGGACAGCTCGTCGGGAAAGCTGTCGGAGCGCGTCGAAAGCCCCACGTCTTCGAGCAGCTCGCGCGCGCGCCCGCGATCGTCGGCGTTCACCTCCCCGCGCAGCTCGAGCGGCAACAGCAGATTCTCTTCGACGGTGAGCGTGGGGATGAGGTTGTAGGCCTGAAAAATGAAGCCGACGTTACGCCGGCGAAAGAGGGTCCTCTCTTCTTCCGACAGCGACCCGAGCAGCCGGCCCATGACTTGGACGTCTCCCTGGGATGGCAGGTCGATGCCGCTCACCAGATGGAGCAACGTGGATTTTCCGGAGCCACTCTTGCCGACCAAAACGATGAACTCGCCCGCCTCGAACGACGCATCGACTCCGGCGAGCACCATCCGTTCGCCAGCTCCTTCGCGATAGGTCTTGGTGACGGCGCGCAGCGTGACGATCGGCTCGGGCATGGCGAGAGAGGTTCTAGGGCGCCGAGCAGCAAGAAAGAAGAGGGGGATAGTCGTAACGCTACGGTGCGGTGACGATCTTTCGGCGGCGAGCGCGCTTCAAAAGCGCGCGACCAAGCAGCGCGAGCGGCAGGACGAGGATCATCATGACCGGCACGAGCAGGCCGAGCGCGCGGATGGAGCCACGGATGATGCCGGCGGTGACCGCGACCCCGTCGCTCGCAGCGCGCTTGACGGTGTCGCGGAGACCGAAGGGGCTTGCGCTCACGAGCGGGCGCCGCGGCGTGACGCGGAGCTCGATCGTGGCGAGCGCAACCTGGCTTTCCAAAAATTGCCGTCGACCTTCGAGCTTCTCGATCTCCGCGCGCACTTGCGCGAGCTGGGTGTGCACTTCGAGAGCGTCTTTGACCGTCTTGGCCTGCTTGAGGATTTCGAGAAACTGCGCTTCCAGCGCCTTTTGCGAGTTGAGGCGGGCCTTGAGATCGATGAACTCTTCGGTAACGTCCTGCGCTTTCACCCGCTCGTAGACGACCCGCACGCCGAGATCTCGCAGGCGCTCGAGCGCGCGGGTGAAATGCTGAGAGGGGACGCGCAGGACCATGTCGACGTACGGACCGAGCTCTTCATCTTCCCCTCGCGCCGCTCCGCTCGTGACGACGTAACCACCGAGCTCCTCCGCGATCGCAGCAGCGGCGCTCTGCACCTGCCGCGGCGCCTCGGCCTCCAGGCCGAGCTCTGCCGTTCGGACGATCTGGCGGGTGATCGAGCTGACTTCCGGAACAGCCGGGGCGGGCGGGGGCGCCAACTGTTCCTTGGAAGGAGCGCCGGCGGCCTGTTCGTCTCTCGCGCAAGCGGAAAACAGCAGCCCTACGCACACCGCCACCCAAATGATTCCGCGCCGTTGCATGTAGGCTCCTCCCACCGTAGAACGAACGGCCAAGCCGGATCTTACAGCATCAGGTTTTTGCGGGTTTCTGGCTACGCGGGCCGAACGATCTGGTAGAGCGAGACCGGGAACGGGTGGAGATGGGATTGAACTCGCGGTGGGCTCTTGGGATCGGCGTGCTCCTCGTCGCCGGCACGCTCCAAGCCGAAAAGGCGCGCAGCGTTGCGGCGTTGACCCGCTGGACAGCTCGTACGCCCGACGAGATGCTGGATCTCGCGTTGCGGCGCGCCGCAGCGAACGGCGACACCGCGTTGGCGGGGCTGGCCGTTGCCTATGCTCTGGCCGATCGAGCCTCGGCCGGTCGGGCCCGCGCCGGGCTCGAGGCGCTCGGGCGCAGCGATGGCGAAATCGCCGCGCAAGCTCGGTGGATCGCCGCCGAACTCGACCCGACGCCGCGCGCGCTACCGTCGGGCCTCGTGCGCACGTGGTCGGTGCTCGGCCCCTTTCAGGATACCGGCGGCGGCCTCACGCGGCGAGAAGGTCCCGAGCAGCCCGGGCATTTTTGGGGCGATCCCAACGCTTCCTACGCGTGGGGCGCCTACGAGGTGCGGTGGAGGGAGGTTCCTCGCGAAGTCGTCTCCGCGCGAGGCGTGCCGCTCGATTTGATGATTCATCCGCGCAAGGAGAGCTGCTCGTATCTCGCGACGAAGGTCACGCTGAAGGACACGACCCCGTTCGTCGTCTGGACCGCCTCGAGCGGCTCGGTGCGCCTCCTCTGGGACGGGCTCGACGCCGGAACGAGCGAGGAAGATCATCAAGGATCGGTTTTCGACAGGATGGCGGCGAAAATCGAGCCCACGGCCGGTGATCATGTCCTCGGCATCAAGGTCTGCACCGGCGCGCTCAACGACGATGGGCGCGTCCGCATTCGAGCCACCGGTCTTTCGGGAAAACCCCTCGACTTGACGACCTCCGTTGCTTTTGCGGCCAAGCCGGCGGAAGCCAAGCAGACCCTCTCACCGGTTGTGACTTCTCTCGGGCGAGCGATCGCCGTCGCCAAAGATCCGCCCGAAGAGCGGGCCCTCTCGGCGAGCATCGTGCGCACGTTGGGCGACAGCGACGATCGCCGGTCGCCCCGGGCGCCCGGGCTGCTCGAAAAAGTCGCCAGCGGCAAGAAAACCGACCCCGATGCCATCGCGATGGCCGGATGGGTATCGCCATTCGGCGCGTCGCGCAGCGGCTCGCTCAACCTCGCCGTCGAGCGCGCGCTCGCTGCCGGTGACGCGGCGACGGCCAGCTTCGCGGAGCGACGGCTCGCCGTGGCGCGCCTTTCGGCGCGATGGTCGGATTGGGCCATGGCGACCCTTGCGCGCGAGCCGCTCGCGTCCGAACAGGATTCCGAAGCGCGGCTCATCCGCTCCATGGTCAAAGGAGGACTCGGTCTCGAATCGCTCCGGCGCGTCGCGCTGACCGAGATGCTGGAGACCGCCAACAGCGAAGGCGCTCGCGCTTCGGTCGCACTCTGGCAAGAGTTGGCGACACTCGCCAAACAGCTCGATACCCCGCTGTTCGCGAAGGCCAAGAATCAGCTCACCCAGCTCGTGCCGGAAGCACGCGATTCCGGTTGGGTCGAGGCGATGACCGCGTTCAGCCGAGGCGCGGTGAAGGCCGCGGCGGAAGAAGCGCTCGCCGCCGGAGCTATCACGTCCGACGCCGAGCTCGTGGAGGTCGCCGAGACGCTGGTCAACGCGGGACTTCACGACGACGCGCGCACCGTTTACGAGCGGGCGGCGCGCCTCTGTCCCAACCGCGCATCGGTTTGGGCCGGCCTTGCCTCGGCGACCTTCGAGGCCGGCCGCGCCCCGGAAGCGACGCGTGCGCTCGCACGCGCGCGCCAACTGGAGCCGGCGGAGGCCAAGTACCGCGCCGAGTTGTCGTATCGTGCCGAAAGTGCCCGGCTCGCCGCGCGCTCCGGACCGAGCGAAAAGGGGCCGGCGCCCGCCGCCACCGACGAGGAGCGCGCCGCCGACATGGTCTACCTCGTCGAACCGTCCGCCTTTCTGTCGCGCAAAGACAAGGATCCCGCCAAGAAGGGTGAAGTCTTCGATCGACAGCTGCATTGGGTGCGCGCGGTCACGTTTCACGCGGACAGGCGGGTCTCGCAGCTCATCCAATACGCGCGCGAAATCGTGATCGAGCCCCGCACGCAAGAAGAGCTCTACGAGCCCATCCCGGCCGAGGGGGACGAGACGGAAATCCTTCGCGCTCGGGTCCACCGCGCGTCGGGGGGTGTCGCTTTTGCCGAGGAACAAAAATCGGAAGGCGGCCGGCCGACGATCCGCTGGCCCGATCTCAAGACCGGCGACGTCCTCGAGGTCGCCATCCGTTCGTGGACGAAAGGCCCGGTCGGGGGGCGCGGAGATCCTCCCTACTATTTCATGGACTACGCGGGTTCGCTCGCCACCCATCCTCTTCTTTACAACGACGTCATCGTCGACTCGCCCGCCGATCATCCCCTCGCCGTCGACGTCCTTCATGGCAAACCCGATCGTTTCACCGACGACACCAAAAAAGGCCGGCGCATCGTGCGCATGATTTGGGATAAGCCGGTCATGGTGCCGGACGAGCCCTTTGCTCCGAAGTCGAGCGAGATCTTGCCGACCATCATCGGGTCGACGTTCGCCAACTGGAAGGTGTTTCGCGAGTGGTACCAAGCCGCGGTCGCCGGGTTCACCGAGCCCGATGACCAAGTGCGCAGGCTGGCCGCCGATCTCACGAAGGGCAAGACGTCGCGCGAGGAAAAGGTGAAAGCCATTTTCGAGTACGTCGCCGACGACATTCGCTACGTCAATTACATCTCCGGCGAGTGGTGGCTTCCGAACCGGCCGCAGCAACTGTTGGCCCGCCGGCAGGGGGACTGCGACGACAAGGCGATCTTGCTCATCACGCTTCTCAAGGCGGTGGGCATCGAAGCGACCGAGGTTCTGGTGCAGACGCGCTACACGGGGCAGCCGTCGATGCTCCTCTCGCAACGCGCGGCCCTCCCGCTCTTCGATCACGGCATCGCCTATTTGCCCGGTCCCGGCGGAGGACCCGGGCAGTGGCTCGATGCCACCAGCCCCCAGAGCCGGCTCGGCCCGCTGCCGTCGATGGATGCCCGCGCGCTCGCCCTCTACGTTTCGCAAGGACCGCCGGTCATGGTGAAAACGCCTTCCGGCTCACCCGACGAGCACGGCGTCGATGGCACCTGGAAGATCCAGCTCAGCGCGTCGGGCGCAGGTGATCTCGACGCAACCGAAAGGCACATCGGCGACCACGCCTTCATTCTTCGCAGCAGCCTCGGCGAAAAAGACGCCCGTGCGCAATGGGTCGAGCAAAATCTGTTGGCCGGCTGGTTTCCCACCGTCGAAGTCGGCAAAGACGTGGAATTCGCCGGCAACCTGGCGCAGGGGGCGGCCCGGGTGCACTACCGCGCCCACTCCGACGGCCTCGCGCGCCGCGAGGCCAACGAGCTCGTGGTGCCGCTCGCCCCTTCGTCGACGATGACATCGCAGCTCGCGCCGCTCGTGAAGCGAACGTTGCCCGTCGTTTTGCCCCCCAACTTGGCGCCGAGCCACCAGACCCGGTTCATTCGCGTCCTTCCTCCGCCCGGTTACAAGACCGCGGAGCTCGCCAAGGGCGGCGAAGAAAAAGGGGGCGAGTTTGGTAACGCCAAAGTCGAGATCAACACCGACCCGGAAAACCCGCGCGGCGTTCTCGTGAAGCGAACGGTCGTGTTCGACATGAGCACGATCCCCGTCGAAAAATACGACGCCTGGCGCGCCTGGCTGCAGCGGGTCGACGCCCTGATGCATCGCTCGGTACGCTTCGCCCCCGCGACGGCGAAGGCCCGCGGAGGCCCATCGTGAAAAATCGTAGCTTGGCGGCTGCGCCGTCGACGCTGGCGGCTGCCATTTTGATCCTCGCCTCGGGAGCGTGTGCGGGGCGGCAGACGAAGTTCGGGCGCGGCGATGCCAAATTCGATCTCGCGGGGCCTTACGCTCGCGCGGTCGAGGTCGAACAAATGCAGGGCTCGGAAGCCGCGATGAGGGCGTACCTGGAGCTGCTCGACCGCTCGCTCGCGAACTCCGCCTCACCTTATGCGCCGTCCGCGCTCCTCGCGTCGGTCGACGCGCTGGTGACCCGATCGGCGCCGAGTCTGGACAAGATAGGCAACGCGCACGGGCTCGCCTTTCGACATCCGGGCGGGATGAAGACGGTCCTCGATCGGTTGACCGACGCCTACGCAGCGGCGAGTGGCTCCGGTCCTTTCGCCCGCGGCGTGGTGGCGCGCGGAGCGCTCGAGCTCGCGTTGCATGAAGGAAACGCCCCTCTCGCGCAGACCTGGCGACAGCGCACCGGATGCGCGCGCGCTGCCACCGTCGTAGGTCCGCTCGATTGGGCGCCGATCACCGCCATGACCCGCGAAACGCCGCTCGAAGCGCCGACCAAACCGCTCGAGGCATCCTACCGGGGCGTCGGACCCTTCGTGGAGAACGTTCCTCCCCTCACCGTACCTGCCGACGGGTGCGAGATCGGCCTGATGACCACCAGCATCCTCGAGGGGTTGCGGGCGGTGGTGGTG
>DASWDH010000041.1:0-23237 GCA_036395495.1 Polyangiaceae bacterium | reverse complement strand
GGACGCCCCGAGCCCGCTCGATCCTCCATCGGGTTGCGCGTTTCATCCGAGATGCCCCCGCGCGAGGAAGGGCAAATGCGACAAGGAGACCCCCGAGCTCGCCGAGCTCGTCGCCGGCACGAACCACAGGGTCGCCTGTTTTTTTCCGGAGACGTGACCTGAGGCTAGGCGTGCGTCCCTGAATTCTAGGACCGCCCGTACACGTGTACGGGTGAACGTAGGGGCACGCCCTAACTCCCGCACTCCACGCGCAGGTGCTGAACGCCATCGGGGACCGGCTGGGTGAAGACTCCCGACGGGAGAGGCGGATTGAGCTTCACCTCGTCGTAACGGAAGAGCACGTCCTGATCGCTCTCTTTGACTTCGATGTGGATCTTGCGGGGCACCTCCACCGTGCACGACGGACCGCTCGGCATGAGCGGCGGTTCGAGGCCATCGGGATCGACCCGCGGCGGAGCGGTGCTTGCCCACTCGTGGGCCTCCATGCTGGCGTGATAAAGCTCGATACCCTGCTGCGCGACCCTGACGTCGAGCACGCGAAGGCGCTGCGTCGACCAGGGCCGCTGAAAATCGGCAGGCGTCGGTGCGACGTGGATCTCTTCGGTGGCCCCACGGGTACTGGGGATTCGGATCACGTAGTAGCCGTCCGTGTTCCATTCCATGCGAAGTTCGGCGTCTTTGTGGACGAGCAGCGGGGCCTGTCCTCCGAGCAGGCTCACCAGCGTGTGGGCCTCGAGCGGCACTTCGGTGAGCCGCGCGATGTTGCACGCGGTCGCGGGTCCCTCGTAGAATCTTCGTTCGCGCAAGTCCGACAGCGTGAATCGCCCCTCGTCGGTGGTCAGCGTGGAGATGATCGAGTTGAACGGTGGCGGGCTCACGACGTCGAAGCGCAAACGTGCGGTGCGACTCGCGAAGAGAAGGAGCTTGCCCCTCACGCGGCCTCGCTCCGAAAAATGATCGATCTTGGCTTCTCCCTTGACGCCCCGCGCGCACTGGTAGCTTGCCTTCATCCGCGCGATGGCGTCGGCCGCCGTTGGAAACTGCGATGGGGGTGCAGCCACCCGATGACAGCCCACCGTCACGAGCAAAAGTAGGAGAGCTGCGCGATTCATTCGTCCTCGTTCAGCGCTTGGCGCATCGCTAGCCCTTTTCGCACGACACGTACCACGGCCTCGGTCACGCCCATCTGCGAAAGCTCGCTCGGCCGAACGTAGCGAGCATCGGAAACGTCGTCGCTCGCCTCGGGAACCTGCGCCGGATCGACAGGAAGACAGAGGTGGTCGTGAACGACGTAGTGGTAACCGTCGGTCATGATCTCGACGACCTCGATCAGGCTACCCGCGGCCACGCGGATTCCCGTCTCCTCCAGGACTTCACGTTCGACCGCCGCCGTGATCGACTCCCCGCCGCGCAGGCGCCCCCCCGGCAAACTCCAATGCCCGAGCATGGGTGGCGTGGCGCGCCGAACCAGCAGCACCCAAGGTCCAGAAGCCAAGACGACGGCCCCCACCGCGACCACCGGAAAAAGCTCCGCTGCTTGGGTCGTCATCGGGAGCTCGATCTACCACTCCTGGGTCAGATCCTCGCTACCAGATCGTTGCATCGGAGCAGCCATCGTCCCCACGAAACCGCAGGCGGGGCCGAAGGCCCGCGCCGAGTAAACAAACTGCTGACGATCCGTCATAGCCAAGATCTGACCCAGAACTGCTACTGGATGTTACGAGGCGCGCAGAGCCTCCAATAGATCGACATCCGGCAACGAGATGGGCATCCGCGCACGTACCACGGCGACTTCGTTGTCTTCGCAGAGACGCGCGAGCCCGATCCCGTCGTAAAGCGTGATGGGGGGGGCATTGGGAGTCGCACATTCTTCGCGAGCCCCCGAGAGAACCTGTCCGGTCGTGACCATCCAGCCAACGGCAGCCGGACCGTAGTGATGCAGCGATCCGCGTAGGTCGGCCACCCGCTCACGTCCGATCTCGCGGCCGTCGCGACGAATGACGAGCGCCGTTCTCACCTCACCGTAGCCGGTCTTCTGGACCGCGGTGAAGTGCGCTTCGCCGCCGGGCATTCCCGGACGGCGCACCGCTCGAATCTGCCCGATTCCCGCCCGATCGAGCACCAGGAGCACCAGCTCGATGAGAGCGTGCCCCGGTAACTCTTGCAGCTTGCGAAGCAACGCGCGCCGGCTGGCCTCGCGGTACCGTTCGACGGCGGCATGAGCCTCGGCCTCGAGCCGCGCGAGCTCGCCACCGAGCAGCCAATCGGTGAGCGCCACTCTGCCGCCCGAAAATCGAAAGCGCACCCTCTGCCCGTTGGCCAGGCGGCGCGCGTTGTCGGCTCGGATGGCGGCCGCCACCTGCGACTGAGCCTGCTGCAAATCTCCACTGAGCCGCCCGCGCCGCTGCGCAGCCTCGGCGATTTGCCGCAGCGAGACCTGCCCGCCATTGCGATCCAGCGTGTTGAGCCAGAAGGCCACGGCATCGGCCAAGTCGCGCCCGGCCAGATCGTCGAGAGCTGGACCATCGGAGCTCTGCGTGAACTCGGTGACGACGGGTCGTTCGCGCGAGAGACCCGGCTGCTCAGCGTCGGCGAGAGGAGCCCGGCCTTCGCTAAAAGCCGGCGTGACCGTGTACGAGGGCAGACCGCCGCCACCACCGGCGAATGATGTTTCCGGCCCAGGTCGCCCGCGCCCACGGCGCCGACGCCTTCGCCTTCGCTGCCCCTGCGCGCCTTCCACCGAAGGTGGCCCCGGCGGAGCGGAGTCATCCGCGCCACCCAGGATGGGCCGGTCGTCGTCGTCCTCTTCCCCAAAAAGTTCCGCTCCCGAGGCGGCGATCTCGGCCCGCATCAGATCGTCGGGGGCCTGCTCCGTTTCTTCCTCGTCCTCGTCCCACTCCGGTAATTCGTCCACCTCTTCCGCAAGCGGGGCCGAAATACGCTCTTCGGGGATCTTGTCGAGCGCTCCCTCGGGAGTAACGAGCGCTGTGCCGGCCTCGCCGGCGGCTCGGGGCGTCTTTTCGTTCATACCAGCCTTGATGGTCGCATCGTCCCATTCGCGCAGGGCGAAAACGCCTGGTTTTACGCGAACGAGCGGGTTGTCCTTCGAGCTTTTCTTGAGGAGGGCGGCCAACCGCGCACCCATGGTCACTTCGGGGCTTTTGCCGACGTGACTCAGGAGATTCTTTTCGATAGCGAGGTCTGTGATCTCTTTGTAGTGAAGCGGTCTGCCTACCAGGCGGAGCACTTCCGCCGCGGCTTCAGTAAATGTCATCGTCCTTTTGGATCCTTCGGGCCTGTATCACGCCCGGCCGCGGTCGCTTTCGACCATCTCCAACCGGGCCGGAGTATCTGCCCCACTCGACCGAAGGCGCCGCACCGGGGAAGCCGGATCGCTCCCACACCGACAAAGCGCTCTCGCGTCGGAGGAGGCTCTAGCACCCTGCCCCGTCGTGGTCAACACCGGTGTCGCTGGTGGTGGTAAACAAGCTAGAGGCGCGCCGAACGCCGCGCCGAGTCACACAGGAGTCTGGTTGCAACCTACGAAGCTCGTCGCCGCGCTCGAGGGGGTCGCCGCTCGCCTGGGCATCCCGGTCCGCTACGAGGTGATGGATCGCGGGCTTTCGTCCGGGCGGTCGGGTGGGGGTCTCTGCCGGCTGCGCGGTCAGCCCATCATTCTCCTCGACGCAAGTTCGGGTGTTCACGAACGGGTGGCCATTCTCGCACAGGCACTCGGTTCTTTCGACCTCGACCGGATCTACTTACCGCCCCTCGTACGCGCCACGATTCGCGCTCACGGGAACGCTCGCATTCTCGAGCCGCGCCCCCTCGCACGCGCCAAACGAAGAGAAGATCGCGAAGAGTAGGGCGACGCCTTAGCATGACTGCGTCAGATCCTCACTACCAGATCGTCTCATCGGAGTAGCCATGAGTCATCGCCACGATCTGACGCAGTAATGTTAGATGCGTCCGAGCTTCGCCCCGGTAACGCCCCCCAGTACGGCACCGAGGAGCAGCGGTGCGCCATGCGCGAGCGCGACGTGGCCAACGAACGGAACGCTGCAATGGAGCGTCAAGATCAGCGCGGCACCGAGTCCACAGGCGGCTCCGAGCGCGGCTCCCCGCCACCCAGCTCCGGTGGGAAATGCCCAGCGCACCGACCAAATGGCGATAGCGAGCAACGGAGCCAAAACCAAAAGACCCACCGAGAAGCAGCCGAGGGCCTGCAAGGGAGGGCCGAGCTCGGCATAGGTCCGCCGTCGATCGGCCGGCAGCCAGAAAAGCGCGAGAACCATGAATGCCGCCGGGGCCGCCAAGGTGACCAGCTCCGCCAAGCGCACCGGTTCCCCGAGTCCTTTTCGCCCCTTCGACAGCGAAGCGAAGACGCTGAGGGCGATGAGCGCACCCCAGACGACCGTCTGGTTCGCGAGGAATGTGAGCGCGTCCTCGATGCCCTGACGGGTCCCCACGACACGGAGAACCGCCACCGGCCACAACACACACACCGCGAGCGCGAACAGCCGACGCCCGTGAATCTCGCGACGGGTGAGCGAAGCCGTCGATGGACCGGGCACCGGGCCATCGCGCGGGGCCGGGCGCGAAACCAGCGGATCGGGAATGTCGGCCCACAACTCGTCGAAGCGCTCCGAATCGTCGTTATCGACCATCGTCGCCCCCTTGCGGCGCTCGCTTCTGGCCAAGCGCCGCGCGGAGAGCCTCGTAGGCCCGGAACGCGCGCAGCTTCACGGCGGAAGTCGTGGAGCCGAGCACGTCGGCGGCGTCTTCGACGCTCATTCCCTCGTAGCGCAGCAACACGAAGGCTTCGCGCTGCGTCGAGGGCAAACGGGCCAAGACGGTCTCCACCAAAATCGCGGTTTCGTGCGCGATAACGGCCTGCTCGGCGTCCGCCTCCGGACCGGTGGCAGGCTCGGCTGCGGGGTGGGCGACGCCCTGCTCACCCGCGGGCAGCTGGGTTTTGCCCCTCGCCTTGTGGGCGCGCACGTGGTCGAGCCAAGCATTGCGAGCAATGGCGTACGCCCACGGAACCACGGCGCCACCCGGCGCGAAGCTGCCTCGCGCGCGGTGAATCCGCATGAAGGTCTCCTGCAAGAGATCTTCGGCAGGACCCGTCGCACCGGTCAGGCGAGTCAGGAAACTGCGCAGCTTGAGCTCCAGGCCCGCATATACGACGGAAAACGCCGCCGCGTCTCCCCGGGAATAGCGATCCATCGCCTCGTCGAGGGAGTCTTCGCGCGCCACGAACCGCTCCGGTCGGGTTCCTACCACCACCTGGTGCCAAGGTGGTCGAAAATGAACGATGCCCCCTGAGGTCGGAGCCCCACCGAGCCACGAGAGCGACGCGAGGACCACCAAGAGAATACGTGCGCGAATGCGCCACGTTTCGCGGTACGCGCGAGCTTCAGGCGCGGACCTCTTCGGCGCCACCGGTCGCCGCGCGAACCACACGTTCGAGGCTTTCCAACGCTTCGTCGAGCTTGGCCGTATCGGTGCCGCCGGCTTGGGCCATGTCCGGACGACCGCCGCCCGATCCGCCCACGATCTGGGCGACGGGGCGAATGAGCTCGGGCGCCTTGAGCCGGGCGCTGAGAGCTTTGGAAACGGTCAAGACGAGCTGAACCTTGGTTCCGGCTTTCGAACCAACCAACACCACGCTGTCGCCGAGCTTGTCTCGGAGCTTCTCTGCCATCTCGCGCAGCGCGCCGACGTCGGTGACCTCGACGGCGACCGCGAGCACCTTGATGCCGCCGACGTCGCGCGCCTGGGCGAGAAGTGCCCCCTCCCCTCCTCCGCCGCCCATCGCGAGCTTTTTCGACAGCTCGACGACCTTCTTGTCGAGCTCTCGCTCGCGCGACACGAGCTTCTCGATCTTCTCGACCAAGTCCCCGCCGCCCGCACGTGCGAGCGCCGCCGCTTGTGCGACGGTCGACTCCAGCGAACGCACGTAGGCGAGCGCCCTCCGGCCGGTCACGGCCTCGATGCGCCGAACACCCGCTGCGATCCCCCCCTCGCCCACGATCTTGAAAAGCCCAATGTCGCCCGTCGCCCGGGCGTGGGTGCCGCCACACAACTCGACCGAGTCCGTCGTCATCGTGAGGACGCGCACGACATCGCCGTATTTCTCTTCGAAGATGGCGATCGCGCCCCGCTTCTTGGCCTGCTCCATCGGCACCACCTCGGTCTCGATGGGGGCATTGAGGAGAACCTTTCCGTTGACCAGATCTTCGACCTTCGCTCTTTCTTCGGCGGTGAGGGAGCGACCGCTCGTGAAATCGAAGCGCAGCCGATCGGGTTCGACCAACGAGCCCTTCTGCTGCGCCTGTTCCCCGAGGACGCGGCGCAACGCGTAGTGCAAAAGATGCGTCGCCGAATGGCTGCGGCGCGTGCCCTCGCGCCGCTCGTGATCGACTTCGGCGGTGACCCGGAGCCCGACCGACACTTCCCCCTGCCGCACTTCACCGTGGTGCACGACGAGACCGGTCATCGGCTTCTGCGTATCGGTGATGTCGATCCGAAGGCCTTCCGCCGAGATGACGCCGCGATCACCGATCTGACCGCCGGCTTCGCCGTAGAAAGGGGTCCTGTCGAGCACGAGCTCGATCTCGTCCCCCGCCGAGGCTCGCTCGACGAGCGCGCCGGCCTTGACGAGGGCCACGACGTCGGCCTCGGCCTTTTCTCGTTCGTAGCCGACGAAGCGCACCTGCGAAGACGGCACTTTGCCGAGCACTTCGCGGTACACGCTCTCGACGGCGGCGCTCTGGGAAACGAATTCGCTGCGCGCCCCCGCGGCTTCGAGCGCCCGCTGGTAGCCGTCCCGATCGAGCAGGACTCCCTTCTCTTGACAGATCACCTCGGTCAAATCGATCGGAAAACCGTAGGTGTCGTAAAGCTTGAAGGCGGCGTCGCCCGACAAGGTCGAGCCGTTCGCGGCGCGCATCTTGGACAACTCTTCGTCCAAGATGCGAAGACCGCGGTCGAGGGTCTGCCGGAACCGAACCTCTTCTTGTTCGGTCACGCTGGCGATGAGATCGCGTCGTTCGCGAAGCTCACGGTACGGTTCTCCCATCAATTGAACGACCTCGAGGGCGACCTCGTGCAAGAAGGGCCGCGCGATCCCGAGCCGATGACCATGGCGAATGGCGCGGCGCATGACCCTGCGCAGCACGTATTCGGGGCCGGTGCGATCGGGCAGGACCCCCTCCGCGATGAGGAACGCAGCCGCCCGCGCGTGGTCGGCGATGACCCGCAGCGACACGTCGTCCTCCGACATGCTTCCGCCATAGCGCTTGCCGGCCAACGCGGCCGCCTTCTCGATGAGCGGACGAAACAGATCGGTGTCGTAATTGGAGCAATGACCTTGCAGCGCTCCCGCCACCCGCTCGAGGCCGGCGCCGGTGTCGATCGAAGGAGCAGGCAAAGGCGAAAGCTTCGGCTTGCCATCCTCGACCGAACGATCGAACTGCATGAAGACCAAATTCCAGAGCTCGACCCATCCGGTCCCATCGACCGACGGATCGCTCCCGAACGTCGCCGGGTCGGGGTTGTCGCCGTGGAAGAAGTGGATTTCGGAACAGGGGCCGCACGGGCCCGTTTCGCCCATGCTCCAGAAGTTCTCTTCGAGACCGAGCCGCCGGATGCGTTCCTCGCCGAAACCGGTCACCTTGCGCCAAAGCTCGAACGCCTCGTCATCGGCCGGGACGCCGGCTTCGCCTCCGAAGACGGTAACCATCAAGCGGTCTTTCGGCAGATCGAAGACGCGCGTGAAAAGCTCCCAGGCGAAAGCAATCGCATCTTCTTTGAAGTAATCGCCGAAACTGAAATTGCCGAGCATCTCGAAGAAGGTGTGGTGACGCGCCGTGCGGCCCACATTTTCGAGATCGTTGTGCTTGCCGCGCACCCGCATGCACTTCTGGCTCGAACAGGCCCGCGAGTACGCTCGCTTCTCGCGCCCGGTGAACAGGTCCTTGAACTGCACCATGCCGGCGTTGGCGAACATGAGCGTGGGATCGTTGGACAGGAGCAGCGACGAGCTCGCCACGACCTGGTGCCCCTTGGAGGCAAAAAAGTCGAGAAAAGCCTGGCGGATCTGGGCGGAGGTCATGGGCAGCATTCTTTAGCACAGGGCCCGGCGACCTACCGAAGGAGCTCGTCGTAAAGCGCTTCGTACGCGCGCGCCGCCTGCGCCGGGCGATGCCGCTCGCGCACGGCCGCCCGGCCTTTTTCGGCGAGCTCGGCTCGCCGCTCGGCGGAATCGAGCAGCGCGACGCAAGCGCCGGCGAGCGCTTCGCCATCGCCGGGCGGCACGCAAAGAGCACCTTCGAGCTCGCGTAACGGGCCGAGGTCGAGCACGACCACCGGGACTCCAAGCGCCATCGCTTCGAGAACGGCAATCGGAAGGTCGACTTTGCCGAATAGATTGTCGACCGGAAAAGCGACCACGGTGGCGACCGACAACAGCGCGGGCAGACTCGGCACTTCTCCGACGAAACGAATGCGGCGCGCGTGCGGCGCGAGCTCACGCTCGAGTCGCTGCTGTGCCTGCGCGGCCCGCTCGGTCTTCGCACGGCAGGCGTAGACTGCGTGAACGTCGAGATTCTTTTCGAAGATCGAGGGGAGCGCGCGGGCGAAGAGAGCCGCGCCCGTCGAGATTTCGAGATCGCCGGGGTACACGATGAGCGGCACTCCCTCCGGCAGATCCAAGCCGCCGAACCATTCGCGCTTCCATTCGGCATTCGCCGGCGCGAGCTCCGGCACCGACGGAGGAATGACGCGAATGCGCGCGGCGGCGGCCCCATCGGCCACCAGCCTGTCGCGCGTCCAAGCCGACGTCGTGACCACCCGGTCGCCGAAAAGGAGACGTGCCGAACCGGCAAATGACCGCGGAGCGGAAGCCACGGTCTGGACGGTCGCGACGGGGCGCAGCGCCCGAGCAACGCGCCCGGCGGACGAAGAAACGGGGTTCGGGGCGAACACGAAATGCCAAACGTCCGGGCCGCGCCCGAGGAGCAACCTTTGAAAGACGCGCGCTTTGTCGCGTAGAGCAGGCGCGAAACTGCCCCCAGTCCGGTACACGCGATCCATCTCGATGCCGTCGGCGAGCGCAGGAGCGTCGTGGGTGCCGAGCACGATGGGCCTGTACCTGCGAAGTTCCAAGGCGACATCGCGCACCAGGCATTTGGCGCCGTCATGAAAAGGGGGAACGATCGGCTTGGAGACGAAGAGGACGGTCCGCTGCCCGGGCACGGCGCCGATTGGAGCACGCGAACCTGACCGTGCCTAGCGGACGGATCGTCGGATCAGCGAATGGCCATGCGCATCACTTGCGGAGCGCCGCGGAGCGCACTCTCCACCGCGCCCTGCACGGCCTGATTTTCGAGCTGCGTTACGCGATTCTGATCCTGCAGCGCTCTGGCGCTGTCGAGTGCCTTGGCCGCGCCGCTGACCGTCCCCGTCAACGCGTGCTCGGGCATCTTGCGAATCGCATATTCGACCTGGGCCGACACGCTCACTTGATCACCCTGCGCCCCCTGGGCGAGTCGATTCACGACACCATCGAGCACGACCATCGGCAGCTTGCGCGACTCCGCTTCACGCGCCGCATCGGGTCCGTCGCCGACGACCTCGACGCCGGGCAGCTCGGCCGCCTTCGCGCGCGTCGCACCGCGGAAAACTTCGGCGAGCTTGTCACCGCGCACGCCGCTCAGGTTCTTGAGCTGCCCGAGCTTGAGGAGGACCCTGGCCTTGTGATCGCCCGGGCGGCCGGCTTGCAGAAGGGCGATCGAGGTATCGATCTGGGAGCGCACCGTTGCCTCCGGCTCGCGCGAGAGACGTGAGCGGAGCGCGTCGAGTGCCTCGCGCTGGCCGAGCGCTCCCAGCGCTGCGGCTGCTGCCGCGCGGACCGCGGGATGCACGTCTTCGAGCGCGCCCTCGAGAGGTTCGCGGGCCGCACGGCTGTGCGTCTTGCCGAGCGCGAGCGCGGCGCCGACGCGCACGCGGAAATCGCCACCCTGGGCGAGATCTTGGCGCAGCGTTCCGAGATCGTCCGCGGTCGATACCGGGACGGAGGCCAGCGTGAGCGCGAACGCCGTGATCAACGACGCTGCGATCCTTCCTATCTTCGAGAGCCGATAGCGTCGTTGGTTTTGATTCACGCCTTGCCTGCCCTTTACTCTTCGCTGGCACGGTGGGCAGACGCAAGGGGAGAGATGGCCCACATTCAAAATAAGTGGGAGCTTTCCGCACTGGTCGAGGGATTGGTCAGCACCTTCGGCACGGCTGCGTTGGTGTGACTCGGCGCGGCCTTCGGCCCGCCTGCGCGGGTGTTACTCGGCGCGGCCTTCGGCACGGCTGCGTTGGTGTTACTCGGCGCGGCCTTCGGCCCGCCTGCGCTGCGTGGCGTCATTGCCGCAAAAGTTCGCCGACCTCGCCGGCGATCTTCCGATCCTCCCCTTCGGCGTAGCCGGCATGAACGAAGCGAACGATCCCTTTCTGATCGATGACGTAGCTCGTAGGCATTTTGTCGAGCTTGTAGCGCCGGCTGATGACGTTGCCTTCATCCCACCCGATCGGAAATTTCACGCCGCTCTTTCTTACGAACGGCAGGATCACGTCCTCGGTGTCGTCTTCCGATAACGCGAAAATGACGACGGCATCCTCGTGCTTATCCACAATCTCTTGAAGTTTGGGAAACGCCTCGACGCAAGGCTTGCACCAGGTCGCCCAGAAGTCGACGATGAGCACCTTGCCTTTGACGCTGTCGGTCGAAAGCGCCACGCCGCCGCCCACCCGGGGACGCGCAAATGCCGGCGCCGGTGCGCCGAGCAGCGCGTGTTCGTCGCCACTGCTCGCGTGTGGGCTCCCCACCCTGGGTTCATGACACGCGGCGATCGCGATCACGAGACCGGGTCCCCACCACCATGCCGCGCGACGTAACCTCATGGCTCACGAATAGCGTGGCCGATATCAGTAGAGAATGCCGATGAACCAGCGCAGCGTGTGCGCCGTAGAGGTTTCCGGCCCTTGCTCGCCGGGCAGGTAGCTGAGTCCACCCATGGGGAACAGCACACCGTACTGCAGCATCGTGAAAAACCCGCCCATCCGGTCGGGGTTGTCGTTGAGCGCGCCGTCTTTGGATTGGTAGTAGAGGGACAGATCCAGCTCGATCCCGAGGTCCCGTTTGTGCCCGGGCGCCTGAATGAATTCGCTGGCGCGCGACCAGATGATCGCCGCCCCGCCGCCGAGTTTCTGCCCTTCGGCGCTGCGGGTGAAATCATAGTCGACCGAGGGACGAAAGTAGTACTCACCCTGAACGCGACTCAGGATGTTGCGGTGCAGGATGAGGTCTACCCGGTAGTCGGGATGAAATCGAAACTCGCTGTACGTGCGATCGCCGGGGATGCGCCCGCCGAGTATGGTGCCGTTTCGTCGGGGTGAGAGCGTGTTCGTGCGAGTCAACTCGGGTGCCAGCCCCGCGTCTCCGGACGCCCAGCCGAAGCCGAACTGGAGCCTGAGCCGATCTTCGACCGCCTTGAGCTCGGTCTGCGTTGCGACGCCGAACTGGCGAAGGTTGTACGACGGCCCTCCTCCTGAAGCACTCTGGAGCGAGCCGGCCACCATCACACCCTCGGCCTCGAAACGCAGCTTCTTGTAGAGCAGCTGAACCCAGAGGTCCGGCACGTACTGCCGGAATCCGCGCCGCACGTAGGGAGCACCGGTACCACCCTCTAGGAACGCGTCCGCGGTCGCCCCCAGTGGCCGGCTTTCCGACGCCAGGTACTGGTCGCGGTAGGCGAAGTAGACACCCCCGTTCAAAATCACATTGCCCCGAGCGAGCTCAAGCTTGGCGAGCTCGGGGTTTTTGCGCCGGGCGATCATGGCGACGTATTGGTTCACGTCGTCCAGCTGGGCAAGGTCGTACGGTTGCCCGCCGAAGACGCTGTCGTAGTTGGCGCTGGTCGCTCCCTCGTTCGGAAAATCCCAAGCACCGGAAAAATAGAGATCGAGACTCTTGATGCCGGTCGTGAACATGATCCGGTCGACCGTCGATTGCCAATCCGAGTCGTAGGTGTCGCCGCTGTTCTCCAGAATCCCGAGACCCCAGTGGCTCGGCATTCTCCCGAAGCGGAGCTGACCGACGGGCGTCGCGTATTCTCCCCACGCACGTTTGACGACGACGCTGTTCTGAAAGCTGTTGGTGCCCGCCGTCGGCGGCACTTGCGTGTTCGCAAACGCACCGAGCGGAACGTAGGGGTTCGACGGATCTTGGGTACTAGCGGGTGGATAGCCGCTCGGCGTCGATCCGAGAACCAGGTTGTCGAGCATGTCGATCTGCGACAGCACCCGCAGGTTATCGCTGATGTGAAGCTCGGGACTCATCCGGAAGCGCATGTTCGCCCCAGCCTGGCTCTTGTCCTCGCAGGCCGAGCGGCGGTTGTCGCCACAAACGGCGACCTTGTGAACAACCGTGCCTCGCGGTTCGACGTATTGGTTGTCGGCGGGTTGAGGCCACAACGCGTTCTCGACAGTATCCACGCGTCCGAGGGCGAAACCGTGAAAGAGTTCCGCGCGCACGCGCAGGTAGCCGTGCAGCTCGAACACCGGCCGCGAATGCACCCACCAATCTTCGGCGTAGACGTCTTTGGGACTGGCACCGATCATCGCGTCGGTGCGGCGCTCGCTGTCCCGACGCTCGATGACCGCCGGCGCGGGCGCGGCTGGGGCCGGGCGCGGCTGGGGCGCCGGTTCGAGGAGCGACCCTCGATCGACGGGCGCAGTCGGCGGCGTCGCCGGAGCGGGGGCCGTGGGCGGTGCGGCGGTGCCGGGAGGCGCGCTGCCGGCCGGTGCGGTCGCCGTACCCGCCCCCGCGGGTTGTTGAGCCTCTGCTGCAAAAGGCAGCGACAATATGAGAACGAAGATCGGAACGAACGTGGGGGGCAACCGGGGCATCAGCGAGCTTTCCTGCGTGAATCGACGGGCGGGTGGGGGCAAGCGGCGCGCAAAGCTCGCATCAGCCTAGGGGGGTGTCAACGATGGAATCGGCCGGTGCGTCGCTCGAGCGTCCCCGCTACTAGCACGATTGCGTCAGACCTCGGCCATGAGTCTCTGCCGCTTACGAGCCTCGGTAGGCAGTGTTGACGCGCTCGCGCATTGCATTGGCCTCCTCCGGAGGAACGGGGATCGTCCCCTCCCTCCGTCGGACAGATGGCGCGCCGGCAATGCCGACGGCATGCCCGGCGAGAACTTGCTGCGCTTGCCATCCCATGGTGTCCGGCAAGTTGAGCGCCATGCGAAATGCATTTCCCAGCTCGATGGCCGTCGAGAAGCGGTCGCCGGGGTTCTTGGCGAGCCCCCGCGCGAAAAGCTGATCGATGACCGGCGGAGCTTGCGGGACGAGCTCGGTCATCCTGCGTGGCTGCTCCTCGACCTGGGCCGCCCGGATCACGAACTCGCTCCGATCGGGAGCTTCGAAAGGGGTTCGCCCGCTCACCATCTCGTAGAGCACGATCGCGGCGCTATAGAGATCGCTGCGACCGTCGAGCGGCTCGCCGAGCACCTGCTCGGGCGACATGTACGCCCCGGTACCGGGTTGCACGCTCCCCGTCGTCCTCGCGACATCGGCGGGAAGCCGCGCGATGCCGTAGTCGGTCAGCTTGGCCAGGCCGTCGCGCCGGATCAGCAGATTGGCGGGTTTGACGTCGCGGTGGACGATCCCGAGCTCGTGCGTCGCTGCGAGCGCCCCGAGCAACTGCTGAAAGTAATGCCACGCCCGGAGAAACGGCATCGCGGGCAGGCCGCCCCGCTGGGCACGCTGGATGTGGCGCTCGATGACCGCCGACAATGCCTGCCCTTCGACTAGCTCCATCACGATCGCCAATTGGTGCGCGGTTTCCGAGAGACCGTAGAAGCGCACGATGTTCGGGTGCGATAGGCGTCGAAGCGCTTCGGCCTCGCCGGCAAAGAGCTTGCGTACGCGTGCGCGCGAGAAGAGCGAGGGATGCAGCAGCTTGACGGCGACTTCCGTCGGCGGCGTGCTCCGCTGCGGCCCTTTCGGATCGAAGTAAAGCCAAGCGCGGTGCACGGCGCCCATTCCGCCATCCCCGATGTGCGAGCCGATCACGACCCGGCCGAACCCGAGCTCCAGGGTTGCGCCGGCGGCGAGCGGCGGCTCGCTGGAGCGCGGCTCCGGCGACGGTCCCCCGCTGCTGCGGAAACTGGGGTACCCCGGATTGGCAATCTGCGTGCCGCACACCGGGCAGAACTTCGCCAGGTCGGGAACGACGCTGCGACAGACGGGGCACGCAAGAGCCATTGCAGGAAATCCGAGGCCAGCATAGCAGCGTCGTCAACGACGCCGTCGCCGCGACCGCGCTGTCAGACCTGTATCCCGTTGGCAACACGACTTTGGGCCGACGTGCGTTGTCCGCAATCCACGCGCCCCTGACGCGGGCACTCAGACGCGTCATCACGTACGCGGGATGCTCGGCCTTGCGCGGTATCCGCACGAAAAAACTGACCAACGAAGGCGTACATGTTGCATCATGAGGCGGGGAGGGTCGTCGCACTGGTGTAGCGGCGCACACTTTTGCTCGGTGGGCAGTCAAACCGGCGCCTCGGGTTCGCTCGGGGGCTTGACGAACAAGGAGCTGACGATGCGACTGAAGACACTCTGGGTGGGGCCTACGCTGGTGCTCGGCTTGTCCTTGCCTTGTTTGATGGATTGCAGCGATGCCGCTGATCTGGCGAGCGGCTGCGATGAGCTCAACGGCGGTGCCGAAGCCGTGGCGAAACTCGACGTCGATGCCAAGCTGAAAACCTTCATCACCGCGACGGCCGATCTCAAAACGATCGCCGACCGGATCAAGGCCGACGTCAAAACCGCCTGCGTCGGGATGTCCACCTCGCTCGGCCTGATGGACACCTGGACGGCACTCGGGGACTCAGACGACGCGATTTCCAACCCGAACAAGACCGGTGCGTGCGATCAAGCTTCGGTCAAGATCCAAGCGATCATGGCTGCCAACCCCAGCGCCAATGCCACGCTGATCGTCTCCGGTGGCCAGTGCACTGTCGATGCCAACCTCCAAGCGATGTGCGAGGCTACGTGCAAGTCCGATGTGATGTGCACGGAGCCCGACATCACCGTCCGTTGCGAACCGGGCCAGCTGACGGGAGAGTGCTCGGCCAACTGCAACGCGAACGCGTTCTGCGAAGGAAGTGCGATGGTCGCGGCCAACTGTATGGGCGCCTGCGAAGCGGAATGCCAGGGAACCTGCAACGGAAGCTGTACGGGCACGATCACCGGAGGTTGCTCGGGCACGTGCGAAGGCAAGTGCGATGGCGTCGCCACGCCAGCGGGCGGAATGGCCAACTGCACGGGCACTTGCGAGGGCAAATGCTCGATGCCAGCAGCCACCGCAAGTTGCAGGGGCAAGTGCGCAGCGAGTTGCAACGGCAAGTGCACCGGTAACTGCAAGCTCGACTCGACGGCGATGGTCAACTGCGGCGCGATGGTCAATTGCAAGGGCGGCTGCAGCGTCATGTACACCGCGCCCAAGTGCGAGACGGAGTTGACTCCGGCGATGTGCTCGGGCGACGTGAGCTGCCAGGGCAGTTGCACCAGCCGCGCCGAGGTCAACGCGACGTGCACGCCCCCCACCGCTCAGTTCATTTTTACTACCTCGTCTCCCGACCTCGACTTGCTCAAGGCTGCGCTGGAAGCGAACATGCCGAAGATCTGGCTGGCCTTCAAAACCGAGGGCCCACTGGCCGTCAAGGCGGCGGCGCACGTGGTCACCGCGGGCACGGCCGCAGCTCAGGCAGCCGGCAGCTTCGGGGGTAAGGCGGTCGCCTGCGCGACGGCATCGGTGACGGCGGCGGCCAGTGCCAGTGCCAGCGTCAACGTCTCGTTTCAGGCCAGCGCCAGCGTGAGCGGCAGCGCCGGAGCGAGCTGATCGCAGGCCCGCGCGACTGAACCTCGAGCGATCCGACCAAGGGAGGTGAACGAGCGGTTTGTGCTCGCTCGCCTCCCTTGCAGGGCTGCTGGTGGTGCGACCCTGGAGCATACTACCCTACGGCCCGGGTCTGAACGTTCGCTCAAGCGACGCCTGCGGCCGCCGTTGTTCCAGCCTGACCATCGGAACCATGCATCGGATCGGCGACATCATCGACGACCGCTACGAGCTCACCCGTCCCTTGGGCCTGCGCCAGGGAGCCGAAATGTGGGAGGCCGAGCACCGAGTCGCCGGACGCAAGGTAACCTTGAAGATCGTTCCGGGCGAAAGCGGGACAGATCCGCTGCTCCGAAAACGATTGGCGTCGGAGGCCCGCGCGGCCGCCGAAATCGGCCATCCCAGCGTGGTCGAGGTCTACGACGTGGGTGTGACCCACGAAAACGAAGCGTACCTCGTGATGGAGCTTCTGCGCGGAGAGACGCTCGCCGACATCCTCGCGCGCGAAGGCGCCATGCAGGCAGAGGATGCGTGCCTCGTCATCATGCAGGTGCTTGCCGCTCTGGAGGCAGCCCACGCGGCCACCGTCGTCCACGGCGATCTCAAGGCCGAAAACGTGATCTTGCGCAAGGGGCGCAACGGGGACCTGATAGCCAAGGTGCTCGATTTCGGGGTCACCGAAGTGGCCCCCTCGGCCAACGGCTTCGATCCCCGCGCGGACATTCAGGGCGTCGGCGGACTCCTCTACGAGATGCTTTCGGGCCGTTCCACCGTGCGGCAAGGCAGCACCGCTCGAGTCAACGGTTCGGTTCCCGCCGGCGATACCGCGCAGGCACTCGTTCCCGCGATTCCAGCGGGGTTGGCACGCATCGTCGACCAGGCGCTCGTTCCCGCATCCGGGCGTCGAATCGCCTCGATGAAGGAACTGGTCACGCTGCTCAGTCCGTTCGCGCACTCCGACAAACCGCCATCGCTCGCGCCTCGCGACACCATGATGCCGTTTCTATCGCCGGAAGCCCGGCGCTCGCGCGGCATGGCGCGCCTCGAGCGAGCCGTATTGGGCATTACCGAGCCCAAGAAACCTTCGGCGCGCCCCAACCTGGTCCTCATCGAGGGGGACAAGGCCGTCCCCTCCAGCGACCCCCCCACCAATCGCCAGCTCAACGTCGAGGAGCTTCTCGAGCCCCGGATTCCGCGTCCTCCGCGCACGCCCCAGCACTTCGGCAGCAGTGCCCCGCGTCCCGCGGCAGCCGACCGCGGCGACCGCACCGAGCGCGGCGGGCGACAACGCAAGCGCAGCCTCATGCCGCTGCGTCGCTGGAAAGCCGCTCGAATGCCCGCCTCGCGCAGCGATCTGCATGCGGCGATGCCGGCGATGAGCCCGCTGGCACGTCGGATCTGGTCGGCAGGCCTTCTCGCCGTAGCTGGCCTCGGTGCCGGCCTCCTGCTTGCTCGACTGCTACATCTCTAGCATGACTGTGTCAGATCTTGGCCATGTCAGATCACGATCGGCAATTGCCGCGTGTCGGCCAGGTAAGTGCGGCGAAGCCGTCGGAATAGGCGTCAGACCGGAATGGCCGTCAGGCCTAGCCTCTGTCGAGTTACTCGGCGTGGCCTTCGGCCCGCCTGCGGGAGCTTCGCTGTAGCGAATTCCGCCTGCGCGGTCGGTACTTTAGTGGGCGTATGGCTACTCCGATCAAGCGATCTGGTAGCGAGAATCTGACGCAGTCATGCTAACGGCGCCGGTTGCTGGGGCCCTCATTGACTTTGGTTCGATCGGATCCTACCTAAAAGCACCCCCCACGGTCGTTTGCGCGAGGTTTGGGCGGCAAGGAGCCTTCTCGGATGTCATTCACGCGTGAGGCGGCGATCGAAGCGCTGTCCCAGATCAAACATCCCGACCTGCACAAGTCGCTGACCGATCTTAATTTGGTGCGCGACGTTGCAGTCGACGAAAACGGAAAAGTCTCGCTCGCCATCCTTCTCACGTCGCACGGCACGTCGCTGAAAGAGCGCATTCTGGGCGACGTGAGGGCCGCGCTGATGCGCGCCGGTGCAAGCTCCGTCGAGCTTTCCTCGGAAGTAATGGTCATCGGTCGAGACATCACCAGCGAAGATCCGGTTCCTGACGTGAAAAACATCGTGCTCGTGATGAGCGGCAAGGGAGGAGTCGGCAAGAGCACGATTGCCGCCAATCTCACCATGGCGCTGCACCGCTCGGGCATGCGCGTGGGCCTCCTCGACGCCGATATTTACGGGCCGAGCGTCCCCACCATGTTCGGCGTGATGGGCCGACCGAGCTCCGCCGATGGCAAGCTCATCGAGCCGCTCGAACGTTTCGGCATCAAGCTCATGTCCATCGGGTTCCTCTTGGAAGACCCCAAGGCCGCCGTCGTATGGCGCGGTCCTATGCTCCACGGCGCGCTTTTGCAATTCGTGAAGGACGTGCGCTGGGGCTCGCTCGACTACTTGATCCTCGATCTTCCGCCGGGAACCGGCGACGTGGCGCTCACCCTCTCGCAGCGCATTCGCTCGACGGGAGCGCTGATCGTCACCACCCCGCAAGAGGTCGCACTGCAGGACGTCTACAAATCGGTGTCGATGTGCCAGAAAGTCGGCATCCCGGTGCTCGGCGTCGTGGAAAACGAGAGCTATTTCATCTGCGACGGCTGCAACAAGCGGCACGATCTCTTCGGCAAGGGGGGGGGCCAAAAAGTGGCGGAGTTCGCCGACGCCCCCCTGCTCGGCCAAATCCCCATCGATCCTGCCGTGCGCGAATGGGGCGACGCCGGCACCCCTGTCGTCCAGGCGGCGCCCGGATCAGCGATTGCCAAAGCCTTCGTCGAGCTGAGCGAGCGGCTCGCCGATCGTATCAGCGTCCACAACATGTCGCGCCTCAGCCCGCTCACGATCGACCGCAGCGGCGGAAAAGGGCCGCTGCATCTGCCCATCACCCGGTGACCAGCCTGGGACGGCTGCTGGGAGGCTCCAGCGGAAGCATCGCGACCGCGCCGTTGCGTTGATCGACGTCCTCGACGACACGGCCGTCCCTCAGCGAGATCTGGCGCGACGCGCGCGCGGCGAAGCTCCGCTCGTGGGTCACCATCACGATGGTGAGCCCCTGCTCGCGCACGAGTTTTTCGAAGACCTCCATCACGATGAGGCCGTTTCTCGAGTCAAGGTTGCCGGTCGGCTCGTCGGCCAAGATGATGCGCGGATCGTTGGCGACCGCGCGAGCGATGGCCACGCGCTGTTGCTGCCCGCCGGACAGCTGGTGCGGGCGGCGCTGGCCCAGATCGCCGAGACCGATGGTCTCCAAGATGGAGGTGGCCTGCGCGGTTGCCGAAGGGCGCGACCGCTCGCCACGACGCAGCATCGGGATCATCACGTTCTCGAGGACGGTGAACTCCGGCAACAGGAAATGGAACTGAAACACGAAGCCGAGCTTCTGCCCGCGTAAGCGCGCTCGCCCGTCGTCGTCGAGCGCCCCGATGTCGACGCCGTCGAGAAGGACCTGACCGTAGGTCGGGCGGTCGAGAGCGCCGAGGAGGTACAAAAGCGTGCTCTTTCCCGACCCCGAGAGCCCGGTCAGAGCGACGAACTCGCCTTCACGGATGGTGAGCTCGATCCCATGCAAGACTCTGGTTTTGACCTCGGTACCGAACTCGCGCACCAGGCCGCGCGTTTCGATGACCGGCTGGCCCGCGGGGGGCCAAGGTGCCTGCGCGGGAATCATCCGAGCTGACCCCGGAGCACGTCCACCGGCTCCACCTTGGAGCCCCGCACCGCCGGAATGAGGCTCGCGACGATACCGACCAAGAGCGCGAACGATACGCCGTACAGGTAGACGCGCGGATCGTCGTAGACCAGAAAATACTCGCTCTTCACGAGCCCCTCTTGGTGCGTCTTCAGATGGGAGAGGGCCACGATGAGGTAGTGCCCGACCACACATCCGACCGCGCCTCCGGCGAGCGCGATGATGATGCCTTGCAGCAGGAACACGCTGAGAATGTCGTTGCGCCGAAAGCCGACGCTCCGTAAGATCGCGATGTCGCGAGTCTTCTGCAGGACGATCATAACCTGGATGGCCAAGATGCCGAAGCCGCCCACGGCGAGGATGGCGGCCACCACGAAGTTGGTGATCGTATCTTGCATCTGGAAGATCCCGAGGAAGTTGGCGTTCGTTTCTTGCCAGCTCTCGGCGTCGTAGCCGAACGTCTTTTCGACGCGACCTGCGATCTCGACCGCGCGGTCCGAATCGACGAGCCGAGCTTCGATGCGGCCCACCGTATCCGGCCGGCCGAGCAGCGTCTGCGCGTTGCGCAGCGTCACGTATACGCGAGTGTTGTCGACCGGCGGCACCGCCGCTTCGAAGATCCCAACGACTTTCAGACTGAGACGTTCGCCGCGCGGCGTGCCGCACACGACGACATCATCGAGCTTGGCGCCGAGCCGATCGGCCACGCCCGAGCCGAGCAGCACGCCGTCCGAAGTCGAGCTCAGCGCGTGGTAGCTGCCCTTGACGACGTACTGGGCGATGGGCGTGACGCGCCTCTGGCGCGGCGGGTCGATCCCGCGCAGCTCGACTGAATATTCTTTGGAGCCGAGCGCGAGCACGGCCGAGCCCACCAGCGACCCGCTGGCCGCCGCGACACCCTCCATCTGCTCGAGGGCGCGCACGATCTCGTCGGGGCGCTTGATTCGGAGCTGGCGATCGCTCGGCGTCTCATGGGCCACCCTGGTGGCCACGAAATCGTTCTCGAAGCGGCTGAGCATGGACGGCGCGGGCCGCAGCTCCTTGTCGAACATGGTGACGTGGGGGCTTATTTTGAGAATGCTCGAATAAAACTTCTCCTGAAATCCATGCATGATCCCCTTGATCGCCAAAAGCACGACCACGCCGAGGACGACGCCGCCCACCGCAATGCCGTTCAAGAGCTTGCGGTCCCACAGCTGGCGGAGCGCAATGAAAATGACGATCCGCATCGACCCTACCGCAGGGAGGTCTGCCCGGGCTGCGTCAGGTCGGGGACCGGCTCGAATTTGTCGGGATTTCGCAAGGTGGTTGCGACGCGCTTGCCTTCCTCCAGGTGGTCCTGCCCGCTCACCGCCAAAAGGTCCCCTTCCCGGACGCCGGCGAGGATCTCGGCGCGCAAGAGATCGCGCACACCGATCTTCACCGGCGTGCGATACGCGCGGCCATCGCGCACCAACCAGACCGCGTCGTCGGCGATCGCTTCGGTGCTCGCGAGCACCGCCCCCTCGTGTTCGCCGGCGATGATGTTGACCTCGGCGCTCATGCCGCTGCGCAGTCCCGCCGGCGGCGCGTCGAAGCTCACCTTGACCAAGAACGCCTTCCGGTCGCGATTGGCGTCGGGCAATATTTCGAACACGTGTCCGCGAAACACCTGCCGCGGAAATGCGTAGAGACTCACCGCCACCTCGGACGCTTTCGGCCCGACTTTGCCGTCGTGAACTCGACCGATGTCGGCCTCGTCCACCGAGACTTCGAGAATGAGCCGCTGCAGATCGCCGAGCTTGAAGAGCGATTGATTGACGCCGACCACTTCGCCGAGCTCGATCGACTTCGACAGCACGACTCCGTCGAGCGGAGCTCGCACTTCGGTGTCGCTCACGCGGCTGGCCAGGGACTGCACGTTGGCCGCCTGCCGCGCGGCATTGGCCGACAAGTCGATGCGGAGCGCCCGCTGCTGCGCCTCGTTCGAGGCGAGCGTACCCTCGAGCTGAGCCACCCGAGCGCGGCCTCGGTCGAGCTCCGCTGCGGAGATCGAGCCGGTCTGCGCGAGCTTTTCGATGCGCGCGAGCTCCTGACGCGCGCTGACGAGCTCGGCCTCGGTCGCTTTCCATTGCCCTTGGACCGCGAGAAGCTGCGGTGCGTTCGTGCCCGCTTGCGCCGATGCCGCCGACAAGTCGGCCTGCCCCCGCTTGAGGTCGTAGCCCACGACGGGATTGTCGATTCGCGCCAGGAGGTCCCCCTTTTTGACGGACGCACCCTCTTTGACGGCGATCGTGACGATGCTACCGCTCGACTTGGCCTTGACTTGGACCCGATCCTCGGCCTCGACCGTTCCCGTCGCATAGACGGCGTCGACGGCCTTACCACGCACGACAGGGGAAACCGTCACCGGCACCGGCTTGAAACGGGAGGCGATGATAGCGACGGCGCCCACGATCAGGGCGGCTACGACCAAAAGACGGCGAAGATTCAGGATGGAGGCCATGAAGGGCGGCTTGCCGGGGTTCCGGCCATTCTCCCGGACAAATCGAAGTGCCGGGTGACGTGAACAGGACCTACGGCGGCCTTGGCCATGAACTTGGGAACGTTGGCACTTTCTTCAAGGGGCGCCACGCTTTTCGTCGCCAGAGTGCGTCTCCCAGCCAGCCGGTCACGTGTGAATTCAAAGCTTCTTCCCGACGCGGGGCTCGCACGCCGGCTTTTCCTAGGATATGTTGCTCGCCCGTCGCGAGAAAGCCCATGCTTCCGGAGTCGAACAACGTCACCCCCGCCGATGCCCCTTCCGGCGAGGGGGCAAAAGCAAATGCCGAAACGCCGGGAGCGTCCGGTGACGCCACGAACCGAAATGGTTCGCACCCGGCGCCGAGCCCAAGCGAATCGACCAATCGCGCGGCGCAAGATGAGCAGCCGCACGAAGCGAAGCCGGCGCCGACTCGAGCGGCGGATGTCGAGAACGCGCCCGACGAGGCCGCGCACGAGGGCGAAGGCGAGAGCGCCGCGGCTGCGCACGAGGGCGAAGCCGAAGGCACCGCGCCACCGCACGAGGGGCCAAGCGCTCCGCGCGCCAAGAAGCGGCGACGGCGCCGGGGCAAAAAAGGTCACGGGGCGGATAGCCCCGGCGCGGACCACGCTCGAGAGGGAGAAGCATCGTCGGCCGCGGACGAGAAGAACAACGTCGAGCACGCCGGCGAAGCAGCGTCGCAGCCCGGCTCCGCGCCGGCCGCGAAGGCGAAAGGCGCCAAGCCGCCGGGCGGCAAGCGCGGCAAGGGAAAAAAAGCGCGCGGCCCTCGTCCCGAAAACGCGCCGCCGCGGGAACACACGCCCTTTCACGTGGGCGAGGAGGTGTTCGGACGAGTGACCAGCGTCACCGAGCACGCTATCATGGTCGATCTTTCGGGTAAGGCTCTGGCGATCTTCGACCGGCACGAGCTCGCCGAAGACGACCTCGTGCCCGAGCCCGGGGATCGCTTCGTCGCCCACGTGCACGGTGACGGGTCGCGGGGCGGATTCGTCGT
>DASWDH010000040.1:0-7002 GCA_036395495.1 Polyangiaceae bacterium | reverse complement strand
GAGGCCGTTCGCGCGAGAGGCGCCGTGCTCTTGCGCGGTGGCGCGTTCAAGCCGCGCACCAGCCCCTATGCATTTCAGGGGCTCGGATGGGAAGGCGTCGAGCTTCTCGCCGAGGCCGGGCGTATCACCGGGTTGCCTACCGTGAGCGAAGTGATGAGCGTCGATCAGGTCGAACGCATGGCTCGGTCGGTGGACGTTCTACAAATCGGCGCGCGCAACATGCAAAACTTCGACTTATTGAAGGCCGTCGGTAAGACGACCACCCCGGTGCTTCTGAAGAGGGGTCTGTCGGCGAGCCTCGACGAGCTTCTCGCCGCCGCCGAATACATCCTGAGCGAAGGCAATCCTCACGTCATCTTGTGTGAGCGCGGCATCCGCACGTTCGAGACGGCAACCCGCAACACACTCGACCTTTCGGCCGTACCTGTCCTCAAAGAGCGAACCCACCTGCCCATTCTCGTCGATCCATCGCATGGCGTCGGCGTGCGCCGCTGGATACGGCCGTTGGCGCGGGCCGCGAAAGCGGTGGGAGCGCATGGAATTCTGGTCGAGGTACACCCGAATCCTGCCGAAGCGAAGTCCGACGCAGAGCAGGCGCTCACCTTCGACGATTTCGAGCAAATCATGGCCGACCTCGGCCAGATCCCTGGGTATTCGGCATAGCGCCACGCCGCCCCGCGGTGGGGCGCGCGAAATCGAGCCGTTCGCCGGATCGCCCCTTGCTAGTAGCCCTCGCCGGGAGAGGATGCGTTCGATGGTTTGTGCAATTTCGACTCG
This sequence comes from Polyangiaceae bacterium, assembly GCA_036395495.1. Lineage (GTDB taxonomy): Bacteria > Myxococcota_A > Polyangia > Polyangiales > Polyangiaceae > DASWDH01. The sequence continues at coordinate 6,225 of DASWDH010000040.1, read as the reverse complement.
CGATCGTGCTGCGGGGCCCAGGATCGAGGCTCGCCGATGAGCTCAACGGGCTCACTCCTCGGGCGCAAGCGTGAGCGCTTGACCCGGTCGTCGGCGGGCTCGAGAGGACCCGCAACGATCAGGACGGGGGCCCTGGAGCGCCTCGCCGTCGCCCAAGCCGCGTGTAGCGAAATTTTGTACCGGAAATCCTACGACGCCGCTCTGAACGACATCGCCCTAGCGTTACAGCGGATCTTTTCAGCCAAGCTGGTCATCCTTCGCGACGGCGCGCCGAACGAGCGGTTCGGCGCCGCACCGAGTGAAGTCGACGCGCGCAGCTGGCTCGAGACACTGGATCATCCGCACGACGGCGGAATGACGGCGCGAACATTTCTCGCCGAAGAGCAGGACATCCGCCCGCCCGATGACTCCATCGGAAGGCTCGTCTTCGTTCCGTTGCGCAGCTCGAACGAGGGCGCGCTCTGGCTCGGCTTCGCCAAGCGCGTCGCCTGTTCCGCCGATGATCTCACCGGTCTCAAACTCCTCGGCGAGTATCTCGCGCTCGCCCTCTCGCAAGCGGCGGCCGCCTCGGGGAACGGCTTGCACGCCACCAACGGCGCGAGTCTGGCGACGATTCCAACCGACAGCGACGCCGACGAGCTGATTGCGATCGCCGCGCACGAACTGAGAACGCCTCTTACGCCGATCACGATGTTGCTGCAGGCGATGGAGCGCAAGGCGAAGATCTCCGGCGGCGACTTCGAGTCCCTCCAGCGCACGCGCAAACAGGTTCAGCGTCTGACCACGATGATCAGCGAACTGCTCGATCTTTCCAGACTTAGGCGCGAACGCTTGGCACTGACGCCGGTCGCCGTCGAGATCGGGTCCACCTTGACGGAATCCGTCCGTACCTTTCGCGAGTCGGATCCCAGGCGTCTCGTCGAGCTCACCATCAGCAGCGAGCCGCTGTACGTGCGAGCCGACGAACTGCGATTGCTTCAATCGATTTCGAACCTGCTCGGCCACGTCGCTCGAACGAGCCCCGCGGACAGCCCGATTCATGTGACGCTCGAGCGCCGCGGCACGCAAGCCTGTGTCACGATGCAAGCCGACCGGCCGTCTTTCGAATCCTCGACGGCATCCAATGGATCGGTGTCCAACGCGCCCGTCTCGCCCACGCGTAGCTCGCGCCACGTGGGGCTAGCGGTCCTCCTGGCCGAAGCCGTCGTGCGCCGCTTCGACGGCAGCGTGACCGTCGACGGCCAAAGCAACCGCGAGGCGCGCGCCGAAGCCAGCTTCCCGCTGGTCCCCCCCGAGAACCCCTGACGGTCGGCGCCGAGTTGCGCCCGGCGTCGCCCGGAAGTACAAGGAAAGGGTCTCACGCGGGACTAGCTCAGCTGGTAGAGCACGAGCTTCCCAAGCTCGGGGTCGCGGGTTCGAGCCCCGTGTCCCGCTCAAAGAAAAGGACGTTTTCGGGAATCGGCGCCGCGTCATTCGACACAGGTTGTGACGTTTCGAGGATCGGCATGGCGCCAGCCGGTAGGGCGTGCCCGATCGCTGAGTTGATGTACCGTTGGTGGACCTTCGGATCGGAGTGGCCCGCGAGCACCATCGCCGTCTGGACGTTGACCCCAGCCCGAGCCAGCGCGGTGTTATAGGCACGCCGTGTCGAATGGAAGTCCACGGGCAGGGTCGTTGCCGTCGGGGAGTGAAGCTCGTGGCGGGTCACGCCAGCCTTCAGGAGCTCGCGCCGAAGACGCTTCGCGTAGCTCATGTTCGATCGCTTCTTGTCTTTCCCTGCCCTCGGGCCGCGCCGCACAGGGAACACTGGCCCAGAGGTTGGCGAGCCTTGTGCGTGCCACCAAAATGCCAGGAACGGGCGCACCGACTCGGGGATCTCGAGGCGCTGTGGCTTGCCCGTCTTGGCTCGCGGGACGACGCATTGCTCGAAGTGCAGCAAATCGATCGACGTCCAGTCCCAAGCATTGAGGTCACCCGAGCGCATGCCACCGACGGTGCGGGAGAGCAGGACGAGCATCTTGATTTCGGGATCGACGTCGGGGCGTGACAGAAGCCTCCCGATCTCGAAATCGGTCATGACCGCGCGCTCGCGGCGGACCTCCCGCATCGAAGGAAGCTTGAGGCCGCGGACAGGGTTACGCACGATGATCTCGTCCTGCTCGGCGGCGTCAAACATGCGGTAGGCGGTCGCGCGGATGTGCGCCACCGTCTGTCGCGAGCACTTGCCGGTGCGCGTCTCGACCTTGCCTCCGACTCGCTTGATCGTCCGCGTCCACTGAACCCGACCAGTCGCCACCGCTTCCAGCAAGTCCTTGATGTGCTGCTTTCGCACCTGATCGAGCGGCAGAGATCCGATCGCTGGCTTCCAGTAGCGATTCCACATTCTGCGCTCGCTCGCGGAGGTCGCCAACCCGAGTGCGTCTCGCCGCTCAAGCCAGTCTTGCGCATACGCGTCGCATTGTTCGACGGAGAGGGCGGCAGCGCGTACTTCCTCAGCCCCTTTGGCCTCGAGCTCGGCAAGAAGCCGTTTCATCTTGCGCTTGGCAACCGTTTTATTGTCGGTCCCGAGCGGGCACCATTCACGTTCCTGAATGACCTCGCCGTCGACGACGCGATCGATGGTGATGCGCGCGCACCAGCCTTTTTTTCGAAGGATCAACGTGCCACTTCTCTCTCTTGCCATGCTCTGTCACCTCTCGTAAGCGGCACGCCCGAAGCGGAACGCGCCAATGTCATTGCCCGCCGGGCGGCTTGCGATCAAGTAGTCGTAGCCGCTGACCAACGCGTCCACGACGTCGTCGTCGTCGCCAGGCTTGCCCGTGAACGCTGTCACCTTCTCTTGCAGGCCGATCGTCCACGGCCTGCCAGGCGGCAGCACCACCAATCCTTCCGCCCATGCCTCACTCAGCGCTTGCGCGCGAACGAACTTGGGGAACTTGGCGAGCATGCCCGTGATGTAGACGCCTGGCAGGACCGCGCCTTCGGGCGTGATGTGCTTCTCGGCCAACAGATGAATAATGCGCTTCTCGGGGCCGTTGACGTACGAGACGATCGGCGCGCCGGGGTGGGTCTGCTGCACACGATATAACATTGCCCGGAGCGGATTCAGCGCCACTTGCACACGCACCAGATCGAGAATGTGGATCTTGTACTTCGGCGGCACCGTCTCGGGCTCGGCGATGTCCGCCATCGGAACCAGCACCGTCCAGTCGCCGGCGCCGTCGTCCGAGTAGGCCAGGTCACAACCAATGACCATGCGAAAGCTGGGCTGCGCCGCGGGGGCGCGCGCCAAGTGCTCAGGGGCGATGTCGTCCCACTGCTTCGCGTCGACAGCCCTCGGCGTGGGAGGCGTGCCAGGCGCTGACCATGGCCATGGACGACCACGAGGCGGGGGAGGCCATTGCGTCATTGCGGGGACCTCTCAGTTAGCATGGCGTGCTCGCTCGGCCGCGGGGTAGGGCTCGAAATAGGACTCACCGATCTGCGGGAACACGATAGGACATTCCGCGAACGTTGCGGGCCCGAAAAGCCTTCCGCGCGCGGGCTGGGGGTCGCCTTGCATCAACGCATTCCAGCGTATCGACGTGCCGCTCGCCCGGATCGCGCGAAGCCGCTCGAGTGGGTAGCGCTCAGGCCACAGCGCATGCTCCACACCCTCGTCGTCGATCTCGAGAGCTCGCAAGTGAATGTGGCGCCACTCGGGAAATTCCTCGCACTTGCCTCTCAATAGGCGCCCCGTCAGATCGTCGTCATGCCAGCGGGTGCCAACGACGAACGGCACCGCGCCCGGCTCGAGCCTGCTCAAAAAGTCGGTGTCGAACCACTCGAACAGAACGTCCCGAGCTTCTAAAGAGTGGGCCAGCTCAATCCCCTTCATCGCGTCGTCGACGATCGCAAGGCCCGAGATGCCGAACCCCGTCAGGCTGCCCCTCGTGCCGGTGGCCAACATCCCGCCGTCCTGCTCGGTGCGCCACAATGACATGGCCCGCTCGTCGGCGGACAGCGTCAAGCCATGGGCCACCACTTGCCGTCGCACGATCTTACTCAAAGCGTTGGCCAGCCTCTGGCTGTAGCTGGCGATGGCGTGCGTCTTCGTTGGGTCCCTCAAAAGCATCCATGAGATCGCCGCCGTGATCGTCCGAGACTTCCCATGCCGCGGCGGGCACGTCACGATCGTCGGCACACCCCGTCCCGCCGCCACGTCCTCCAAAGCGTCGACGAGAGGCGCCAGGTGCTCAGGCCGCCGAAACTTCCCGCCGCATAGCGCAGGCACCGCGTCCATCAGAGAGAGGCTTCCGATCGCTATGCGCTGGCCGCGCGCGCGGCCGCCCCGAAAAATAACGTCACGCGCCATCGGTTACCCCAGCTCCCGCGCCACCTTCGCGATGTCTCGCAGATCGGCCCCCAGCGTGTCCGCCGTCTCCCAACTAAAGTTCGCAGGCAGATACCACCGCCCACGCTTGTAGCGAATACTAAGCCGCACCCCAAGCTTGCCCTCCGTCCGCACGACCGCAACCAAGTACGTTCCCCGCTCGTCCTCGAACGGCGGCTTCGACGCCTCCACGATCGTCCGCGGCGTCGGCGCAGGCACGGGTGGCGTCTCGTCCGCCTTCCGCTGCCCCACCGCACCCAGCTCCTCGATCGCCTCGGGCGTCGCCCGCTCCGCCGCCTCCTGCAACACCGACGCGAACGCCCCCAACAACCCGATCGGAATCTTCACCCGCGAATTGCGCATAAGCTCACCCGTCTTCGGATTCGGCCGCTCCACCGAAAGCCGAAAATACGGCGCAATCCCCCTGAAATTCCTATAGTGCACCTCGACACGCCCAACCCCCTCAACCTCCCCGCTCGCCAGACACCGCTCCACCAACAGCTCCCCCTGCGCCCCAGACTTCCGCCTCTTGCGTGGGCCACTCCCCTTCGGCCGCCGCCACGTCATCGCCGCCCCACTTCCTCCGCCGCCCTCAACGCCAACGCGATCGTCCGCGGCCACCACCGCCCCCCATTCACACTCGGCACCCCACGCCGATTCAACTCATCCGCTATCTTCCGCAACGACATCCCACGCTCCCGCATGTCCGCTATCCGCCACACCAGACGGAGCTTGCGAGGATCGAGCACTCGGCGCCCATCAGCGCTGCGCTCAATGATAGAAGGTGGGCCAGGACGCACAAGAAAGGTATGCCACGTAGGGCTAATCGGTGCACATGCATCGAGCGATGGCCGCCCCCGCCCCCCTGCATTTCTCGTAATGAAATGGGGGGTACCACCCCCCCCGGTGCGGCGGATCCGATGACATGGCACAGGTTGCGCCACGCGGTTGTGCCATGCGGTGCAAGTGTTGGGAATCATTGGGTCCTTGTGGCTGTGACTTTATCGTTGTGACTAATGGTGGCGCGCTAGCGGTGGAAGCCTGCGGTATTGCTTGGTTTTGGTGGCGTGAGCGGCGGCTTGCATAGCCGCATGTCTTGGCCGGTGCGGATGGTGACGACGCAGTAGGTGGCGCTGCCGGCCTCGTGGGTCTGGTGATAGGTCCAGCGGATGTTCGGATCGCTGTCGTCGAGGCCGAAGGCGGACGCCGCGATGGCGTCACGGATCGACTTCATGCTGTAGCTGGCGTTGTCGGTGTCCAGCTTGTGGCTGCCGCTTACGCGCTCGAGGACGACCACGGCGGGCAGCTCCGCTTGCAGGCGGGCACGGAGGTCAGGCAGCGGGCCGAAGGCTTCACGCAGGGCGGCAGCGACCGCGGCGCGTTGGCGCTTGCGCACGTCCGCGAGGCTGCCCCAGTGTTGGCGTCGGTTCGGCGACGGGATCGGCGTGTCGACGCGGACGGTCAGTTGCATGGCTCGGGGTCCTTCGGTGGCTCGGGCTCGTTGGCGAGATACGCGAGCTCGCGCTCGACGGCGCCGAAGCCGCCGTCGAGCTCTTCGCTCGTGGCGTACGTTGCGGGCCCGAAGATTGGCTTCGGTCCGGCCCGCCGCTCGGCACGCATCCGCTCGACGGCCTGGCGTGCTGGCGTCTTTGATCGCGGCGTCACGGCTGCCCCTTATGCGCGAGCTTGGAGATCGCGTTGGGATCGCGCAATGAGCGTCGCCACGAAGATGGAGGGGAAAGCGATCGAGATGTTTGAGGGAGCCCAGCGCTCAGAAGAGCGTTTCGGTCTCGTCGGGGCTTTGTAAGGCGGCATGGACTTTGCGTCGGTAGGCGCGAAGTGCACGGCGAAGG
>DASWDH010000039.1:0-34217 GCA_036395495.1 Polyangiaceae bacterium | reverse complement strand
CCGCCCAGCTCCTGCTCGACGGCCGAGATGGACGTGCGCGGGAGCCATCCCATCGCCAGCTCGCACATGGCAAAGCGGTGCTCGAACGGGGCAAGGTCTTTGCGGAAGGGATGCCGGTAGCACGGGATGACGATCACGCGATCGGCGTCCTGCGTGGCGAGCACATAGGCGACCGCCAGAACGTGCGCGACGTGCGGAGGGTTGAAGCTGCCACCGAAGAGGAAGACGTTCATCGGTGCCTCGAGTTCTGACACACTCTAGTACCTAGATGCTATCGTCGTCGGCGATGGCGAGCCGCCTCGAACCGCCGAAACAACCCGTCGAGTTCGAGTTCGATGGGGAGGCGATCACGGCGGAGCGGGGCGAGCCGCTTGCATTCGCGCTCATCGCAGCCGATCGGCTGGCGCTGTCGCGCAGTCCCAAGCTTCACCGTCCTCACGGGCCGTACTGTCTTCGGGGGGGGTGCGACGGGTGCATTTTGCGCGTGAACGGTGAGCCGAACGTCCTCACGTGTCTACGTGCATGCCAGGGAGGAGAGCGCGCGGAAACGCAGAATGTCCTCGGCTCGCGCAAGATGGATCTCATGCGGGTCACCGATTGGTTCTTCCCGCAGGGAATCGACCACCACCATTTTTTGGCGGGCGTTCCGGCCGCGTCGTTCGTCGTCCAGAAAGTGGCGCGGCACGTCGCCGGGCTCGGTCGTTTGCCCGATGACCCTCGGGGTCCCGGCGCCGCGCGACGCGAAGAGGCAGACGTCCTTATCGTCGGTGCGGGGCCCGCCGGTCTCACGGTGGCGCTCTTGCTCGCTTCCTCGACGCCGGCCCTTCGCATCATCGTGGCCGACGATGGGGTCGCGCCGGGAGGATCCCTACGCGCGCGTGGCATGCCGGTGCCCGACCCTGCCAGCGTGCAGCTTTACCGTGCTACGGCCGCCGCCGGAATCTACGATCAAGAGGTGCTCCTCATCGGTGAGGAAGCGATCCTCGTGAAACCGCGGGCGCTCGTTCTCGCAACAGGCGTGCACGACGCGATCGCGCCTTTTGCCGGCAACGACTTGCCGGGAGTCGTTTCGGCGCGCGCGGCGGCGTTGCTTGCTCATCACGGCATCCTGATCGGCCGCAAGGTCGCCATACTCGGCGCCGGCCCCTATGCCGACGCATTCCTCACGCGGATGCGCGGGCGCATCGAAGCCATCACGGTACCTGAGGGAGTCGCGATCGCGGTCGAAGGGCGCGCCCGGGTCACGTCTGTCGCGATTCGCGATCCAGCTTCACGTTCGCAAGCTCGCCGATCTCGCGCGTCGCGCCGTACCGACGTCGACGCGGTGTTGGTCGAGGTAGCGGGGGCACCTTCGTTCGAGCTCGCCGAGCAGGCCGGTGCGCGCATCGTGTTCGATCCCACACGCGGCGGGTACCTGCCCGAGACGGACCCCTGCGGACGCGCGGTCGATTCGGTCTGGTGCGCGGGCGAGCTGGCCGGAACCGGACCTTCGCTCGAGGTCATCCGGAGCCAAGCACAGACGGTGGGATCGGACGTTCGAAGATTTTTTTCATGAGCGCAGATGGCGTCGAACGGAGCATTAGCCCTCGATGAGCCAACCAAACAGACCAAGTCCGGCGGAGCAGAAGACGACGTCGAAGACCAGCATGAGTTCCAGGTAATCGCCGAGGTCTGCGACCGAAGCGCCACCCTCGAACAGCTCGCGCGTGGCCGCGATGGCGCTGCCCAGCGTCGGCGCGAGCAGCGGAAGCAAGACACTGGCAAGAACGAGGTCGCGCGCCCGAGTGCGGACGGTCATGGAGCCAAAGAGGGTTCCCGTAGCTGCAATGCCCACATTGGCGAAGAGCGCGATCGCGGCAAGCCCCAGCGCATAGCGGCCGAGGTCGAAGCCGAGCAGCACGGCCGATGCGGGGATCACGAGAACCTCGATCGCTGTGACGAAGGCGAAAACACCGATGGCTTTCCCCGCGAAGATGGCGCTCCTGGCCAGTGGAGCGACCACGAGCCCTCGCAGAGCCCCTTCTTCGCGTTCACGGGTCCATGTTCGACTGAGGCCGAGTACTGCCGCGAAGGTCACCGAAAGCCAGATCACGCCCGGGGCCACGAGCGATGCCGCATCGGGACCGCCGCGAAACGCGAGAGAGGAGAGCACCGTCAAAAGTATGGCGAAGAAACCGCTGGTCGTGACGATCTCGCCGGTCGCTCTTTCGATGGCGAGATCCTTTTTTGCGATGAGGATCGTCTCGCGGATCCACTTCGCAGCAGGGTCGAGGAGTGAATTTTTGATCACGAGCTTCTTGACCTTAAATTCGCCGCGCGATATCTGCGAAATGGGGGCGACGTATTGCCGAAGGTGTTTAGCAAGGAATGGTTCATGGACGACGCGGAAGCCGCGAAGCGATCCCCGAGGAAAAGACAGCAGGTCATCGACGTTGCCATCATCTACAACGTCGATTTCGAAGAAGCCAGAACCGAAGGCGATCCGAACTTCGAGTCTCGGATAACCGTCGAGGCGGTGGCGGAGGAGGTCGCGGCCGCCCTCTCGAGTGATGGCCTGCACACAGCGACGCTCATGCCCACAGAAGGGGATTTTGCCGAGTTGCGTTCCCGTCTGGAAGCAACCTCTCCCATGTGCGTCTTCAACATGTGCGAATCGCTCGGAAGCGATGCCCGCCTCGAGACCGCAGTGCCGACAGTCCTCGAGTTGATGGGGATTCCCTATACGGGATCGCCGCCGGACGCTCTTTCCGCCGCGCTCTACAAGGATCGGGTCAAGCAGCGCCTCCTGGCTGCGGGCGTGCCGACACCACAAGGTGCGCTCTTCGAGCGACCCGACGCGCCCTGTGACCTCCCCTTCCCGCTCATCGTCAAGCCTGCGCGTGAAGATGGCTCGGCGGGTATTTGGGGGCGCTCCGTGGTGCACGACGAGCCCACCCTTTACGAGCGGGTCTCCGAGCTCATCAATCTGTTCAAGGCGCCTTGCCTGGTCGAACAATACGTCGAAGGGCGCGAATTCAACGTCGCGCTGCTCGGCTACCCGCAGGCCCGGGTGCTGCCCCTTCAGGAGATCGATTTTTCGAATCTGCCCGAGGAGCAGCCTCGCATCGTCTCCTACGATGCCAAATGGCAGCCTGGCTCGGTCGAAGACCTGGGCACCCAACCGGTAATGCACCCCGAGGTGCCGCCCGCGGTCGCCGCCCGCCTGCGCCGCGCGGCGACCGAAGCATGCCGTGCCGTCGGCGTGCGCGACTACGGCCGGGTGGACATTCGTTTGAGCCCTACCGGTATCCCCTACGTCATCGACGTGAACCCCAATTGCGACCTTTCGCCGGACGCGGGTTATGCCCGGGCAGCGCATTCGGTCGGCATCGACTTTCCCGCCCTCACGCGCCTTTTGGTTCGCTATGCGCTTCGGCGCAGGAAGGGTGTAGGCAGTGCTCGCGAAGCTCGCGCCGTATCATCGGGCGAAGCTCGCTAGTCTGCTGGCCGCGACGAGCGAGTTCACGTCCGCCGACGTCGCCATCGCCCTCGAGCTGATCGACTGCGCCCTTTCCGACCCTTCCTCGGATGACTACCGATTCGTGCTTTGGGAAGAGGGCGATAGGGTGCTCGGATATGCCTGCTTCGGGTCGGCGCCCATGACCCAGGGATCCTACGACCTTTACTGGCTCGTCGTAGACCAGGAGGCCCGCCGCACCGGCATCGGTCGCGAGCTACTGGCTTCGGTCGAAGGTTCGCTTCGGCGCTCGGGGGCGCGCCTCATCCGCGTCGAGACCGCCGGCCTGGACTCGTATGCGGCGGCCCGCGCCTTTTATGAGCGGAGCGGCTATGAGGAGGCGGCTCGCATTCGAGACTTCTACTGGCCGGGAAACGACCTTTACGTCTATATCAAGTATCTCCGACAGTAACCCAGCAGCCGGAGGCCGGCAGACCCCATGGCGACGACGAGAATCCAGCACGACTTCGACTGCACCGAGGCGACTTTTTGGCAGATCTCCTTTTTCGATGAGGAGTTCAGTCGACGGCTCTACTTCGACACGCTGCGGTTCCCGTCCTGGCGCTTGGTCGATCAACAGGTGACCGACGACGCGCTGCAGCGAAAAGTCCAAGTGCAGCCCCCGGTCGACAACATGCCCGGTCCGATCAAGAGAGTTCTCGGCGACCGCTTCAGTTACGTCGAAGAAGGCCGGCTCGACCGTAGGCAAAACCGTTACCGGTTCCGAATCATCCCCGGCACGATGCCCGACAAGACCCACATTTCGGGAGAGATGTACACCGAGCGGCTCGACGACAAGCGCATCCGCCGCATCGTGGAGTTCTCCGTCGAAGTGAAGGTCCTGATGATCGGCAAGCTCATCGAGCAAAAAACCATCGAGGACACACGGGCAAGCTACGAGAAGATGGCCGTCTTTCTGCGCAGCTATTTGAAAGAAAAGGGGCAGGCTAGCTAGCGTTGCCGTACACCTCGGCAATGGCGCGCCCGAGTCGCCGGCCGTAGATGATCGAAAACGTTTCAGAGCTGCCCGGAAAGTACTCTTCGGCGAGCCCGGCCAGGCCGTCGACGAGCTGTTCGGCTTCGGACCGGGAATGGTCGCCAGCGCAGATGGTCTGCAGGACGAGCTCGAAGGCGCGGCGCAGCTGATAGACACGCCGTGTTTCGTCGCGGCCTGCCGGGCTGCGCAGAATGGCGACAGCTTCATCGCGCGTCATCGTTCGACAGTGTAGCTCTGCACCTCCGGCGTGCCAGAGGTCGGCGTCAGAAGATAAAAACGCCCAGCGCGACGACGGTCGTCCACTTGCCGTTCTTGTTACCCTCGGCCGACTGAACGACCGAACGGGTGCGCACGATCTGCCTCGACATGCGGTAGACCTCCTTGCGCTCGTCGTAGGCCTTCTCGGGATCGAACTCGATGCCCAGCGTGGTCGCCAACATGGTCGCCGCGAGATCTTCGGCGTAGTCTCCCGCCCGCTTGCCCGTCTCGCCATAGCTGTGATGCTCGGAGAGGTAGCCGTACATCTCGGGATTGCTCGGACGCGCCAGCCCGATGGCCGCGCAGATGAGACGATTCGGTTCGTTGGTGTCTTGCCGAGCCATGACGCAGTGAACGATCTGACCGGGCCGGATTAACTTCACGCCTTCCCTGCGGCTGATCTCGCGGCAATGCGGCGGGAAGATCGACGAAACCGTCACCAGATTGGCGATCTCGACGTCGGCATCTCTCAGCGCGAGCTCGAACGAAGACAGCCGATCTTTGTGAACTCCCACCCCGTTGGTAAACCAAACCGCCTTGGGAACGAGCAGATCGTGGACCGCGGGAAAGCCCGATTCACTGACGGGAACGGGCGGCTTTTTCCTTTTCTTCTCCATCATGGGCTCGGCTTGTCAGCGCGCATCGACGACGGTCCTGCGCGCTCGATATTAGCGGCTTCGCCTTTTGGGCATCGCCGCCTTGCCTTTGCTCGCCCCCTTCTTCACCTGCTTCTTGGCCGCCTGTTTCTTGGCTGCCTTGCCGGCCGGCGCTTTCGCGCTCGCCTTCTTGGCCGAGGAAGGCTTGGACTTCGGTGCCTCGCCGGCAGCGGCGGGCTTCGCGGCGCCTCGCGGAGCGGGCTTCACGAGCGGCTCGACGGTCATGCCGGCGCGGCGCGCGACCGAGCGATACAGGTCGTAGAGTCGAGGGATGGCGTAAGCCTGCAGCCGGTTCTTGTAACCTTCGTCTTTGGCCCGTTTCTCGATCTCGCAAATGGCATCGATGAGCTTGAGACGGTTGCCGAACTTTTCTTTCACGGCCGAAAGGACGTTGTAGAGCTTGAGCAGCTTGGCGTTGGATACTCGCGAAAGCCCCTTCGTTTCGTTGACTCGCTTGACCCAAAGGTCATCGTCGGTGAAAGGACCGAGCGCTGCGACGAGCTTGGCCTTGTCACCAAACTGTTGCTTCACGATGGCGGCAGGAGACTTACTCATGGACGGCTCCGAAAGCTGCGAGAGGACCCTAGGGTCGGGGGCGCAGCTTTAGCAGAGCCAAGGCGGTAGGGGCAAGCCCATCCCTGGGGGCCCTCCGATGCTCGAGCCCGATATTCTAGCCAGAGGCGGGCCCCTCTGCTAAACGCCGACCGACCCCATGGCCTCTTCTCCCGTCGCCCCGGCCCCATCGGGTTCGGCTTCGATCGCAAGACGCGCCGCACCGCGCGTTCGGTTTGCGCCATCGCCGACCGGCTATCTGCATATCGGTGGGGTGCGCACCGCCCTGTTCAACTGGCTCTGGGCTAGGAAGCACGGCGGTACCTTCATCCTGCGCATCGAGGACACCGACCAAGAACGGAGCACCGACGACAGCCGAAAGGTCATCGTCGACGCTCTGCGCTGGCTCGAGCTCGACTGGGACGAGGGCCCCGAAGTTGGCGGTCCTCACGGTCCCTACTTTCAGATGCAGAGGCTCTCGATCTATGGAGAGTTCGCCGACCGGCTCATCGGGCGCGGCCGCGCCTACCGCTGCTATTGCACCAAGGAGGAGCTCGACGCGCAACGAGCCGCGTCCAAGGCGCGCGGTCCGAAGGGCATGTGGCGATACCCCGGCACCTGTCGCGATCGAAAAGACCACCCCGATAGACCGTTCGTCGTTCGCTTTCGCGCTCCCGATGCGGGGGTCGTCACTTACGAGGACATCGTGTTCGGAGCGGTCACCACGCCGAACTCGGCCCAGCAGGACTTCGTGATGCTCCGTTCGGACGGGGTTCCGCTCTACAACTTCGGCGCGGTCGTCGACGACGTGACGATGGGCATCACCCTGGTGTCGCGCGGGCGCGACCACATGGTCAATACGCCGCCTCAAATCCTCGTCTACGAGGCGCTCGACTACGCACCGCCTCGGTTCGCCCACCTGCCGATGATGCTCGCGCCGAGCGGAGAAAAGCTCTCCAAGCGTCACGGCGCAGTCAGCGTCAGCGAATATCGTGCGCTCGGCTACCCGCCGATGGGTGTCCTCAATTACCTCGTTCGCTTCGGTTGGTCTCATGGCGACCAGGAGATCTTTTCCCGCGAGGACCTGATCCAAAAATTCGATTTCGCCCAAGTTGGCAAGGCCGACGGCAAGTTCGACCCGAAGAAATTCGCCGACGTCGCTTTCGAGCACCTGAAGCGGCCCGACCTCACCCCCGTTCGCCGATATGCCAACATGGTTCGCCCATTTCTCGATGCCACCGGCATTTCCGATCCCGACGAGGCGAAGCTCTTGCGGGCCATTCCCACCGTCCGTGAGCGGGCGCGCTCGCTGCGCGAGGCGGCCGAGGCGATGCATTACTTTTTTCGCAAGCCGGTGTTCGACGAGAAGGCACAGAAGAAATTTCTCACCCCGGCAACCGCCCCTCGACTTTCGGACTTCAGAGCGCTGCTCGTTTGCGTCACTCTCTGGGAGGAGGCGAACATCGAGGCCGCCATCTCCAGTTGGCTCGCGTCGAAAAACCTCGCCATCAAAGACGTCGCGCAACCCGCGCGCGTCGCCCTCACCGGTCGCACGGTCAGCCCGGGTCTATACGAGGTACTTGCCGTGCTCGGCAGGGAAGAGAGTTTGGCCCGGCTCGACCACGCCATCGAGTCCTCCAGCGTGAGCTAGGTGCTCTCTTTCTTCGGCCCCCGCCCGTCGCTTTTTCCTCCGCCTCTGCCCGACGGCGAGCCCGCGCCCACCGGTTTTTGGACGTCGATTCTGAATCTCACGTATCTGCGTCCATTTCTGCCGATTCCGATCATCGTCGCGCTCGCTCCGCTCGTTTGGTGGTTCTTTCGATCCACTTGGCGTGAGCTCGACCTCGAGGCGCAGCGCTACCGTAACGCGCTGCTCGCGACCGGAGGCTACGATCTGCGCCCTGCGGTTCTTTTCGTGATGGCCGCCATCATCCTGACCCTTCAGGAGTACTATGGCGGCCGCGCAACCTACGAGCAGGTGGTGCGCCCTTGGCTGGTGACGCAGGAAGTGACGCATCACCACGCACGCATCAATCTCGCCAAATACGATGAGCTCTACGGCTACGGCTGGTGGGCCTTCACCCGCTTCGCCGGCTACGTGATTTTGCCGTTCCCAACCTACAAGTTCATTTTCCGGCAGGACAAGCTGCTCGACATGGGGCTTCGGCTACGGGGCTTCGTGCAGCACGCGTGGATCTACGGCGTGTGCCTTCTGTTCGTCTTGCCAGCGCTGTGGCTCGTCGCGCGGCAACCAGATTTCGGGACGTATTATCCCTTCTACAAGAGCTCCTCGCGCAGTTACTTCGACCTTCTGCTCTGGGAAGCCATGTATTTCACGCAGTTTTTCGGCCTCGAGCTCTTTTTTCGCGGGCTCTGGTTGGGCGCGCTAAGGCGATCACTCGGGTCGGGAGCGATTTTTTCGATGTGCGTTCCCTATGCGATGATCCACTTCGGCAAGCCTTACCTCGAAGCCAATGGCGCCATCGTGGCCGGCGTGGTCCTCGGAAGCCTGTCGATGCGCACGAAGAGCATCTACGCGGGGTTTTTGGTGCACATCACCGTCGCCCTCTCGATGGACCTCCTCGCCCTCTCCCATCGCCACGCCCTGCCCCACAGCTTCTGGGCCCCCGGCTAACCGTCTCCTCGCCTGCCTGTGAATTTCTTCAGGCGAGAAAGGAGACGAGTTTTTGCAGGGCGTGAGCGCGTTCGCGGTGGCGAAGCTCGCGCCGGTAGAGGGACGCCAGTGCCTCCGCGGCGCATCGGGCGGCCGGGGCGGTGTCTCCCTTCCAGGAAAGATGGGAAAGCCGGCGCCATAAGACCGTCTCCAGAAGCTCGGGCCGATCCTTGCGCAGGAGGGACGCCACCGCGGAAAGCGGCTCGCAGAACGTCGGATCGGCGCGCATGGCGCGCAGATAGAGACCGAGCGCGGAGGTGACGCCGTTATCGGCACGTGCCGCGGCCTCGGCAGCCGCCAAAAGGCCCTCGGCGCGTTCGCGCGGCGTGCTCGCCTTGCGAGCTCTCTCGCGCGCGAGCCGGAGCTCTTCGGCGAGCGCAACGACGCTCGTTTTTCGAACCCGCCGCCAAGGTAGGGCGAATCGCGGCAGGGGCAGCGTGGGGCGGTACTTCCATAAAAGAAAACCGGTGAAAAGGAGCGCCGCGCCCGCAACCAGGAGTTTCTGCCAAGATACGTACATGGAGAATTTGTCCGCCCCGCTGGGGGGGGGATAAAATCTTACACGGTAGCCACCCCTTCGTGCCGGCCGAAGTAGGCTTGGCCCGAGGCGTGCTACGCTACCAGGCGGAGCCTAAAGATGCGTAGAAATCACGGTTGGGCGATAGTGGCTTTGGGCCTCGGCCTTTTGCCCACGCTATCCTCGGCCGACATTTACTACACCGAGAGTGACGATAGGCCGAGTTTCACCGACACGCCACGACGCGACGCCAACTATCGGCTCTACATGCGGTCCCCCGTGGCCAAGCGTCGCAGTGGGGTCCTGCCCGGTGATTCATCGGCCGAGCGCTTCACGCGCTACGGCGACGTGATCCACGAAGCGGCATCCCTCTATCAGATTCCGGAAGAGTTGGTGCGCGCCGTCATCAAAGTCGAGAGCGACTACGACCCGCGAGCCATTTCGAGGATGGGAGCGCAGGGACTCATGCAGCTGATGCCGGAAACCGCCCAACGAATGCAGGTCCGCGACATCATGGACCCGCGCGAAAATATTTTGGGCGGCGTGCGCTACCTTCGGGTCCTCGCCAACATGTTCAACGGCGACCTCGAGCTCACCATTGCAGGCTACAACGCCGGCGAACATGCCGTGGTCCGCCACGGCGGCATTCCCCCTTACGACGAGACCGAAGACTACGTCGTCAAGGTCCTCACCTACTATCGCCGTTACCGCGAATCGCGCGATCCCGTCGCGGCCAGCAGCGCCGCCCAATAATCACGCCTCGCCACGCCGCACGTATTCGAAGTCGACGGGCCGCCCCTTGATGCCGTGCGGAGGCGGGCTTATCCAATTTGCCATCTCGGTCGGAGCGAAGATGGGCTTGGTCATCAAGCTCTTCACGTAGCTCTGGTCGGCCGACGATGGCAACCACGCGTCCCGCTGCTTGTCGAACGTTTCGCGCGAAATGAGATTGCCTTTCGGATCGGTGAAGACGTCGGCATAGATGCCGATGCGGCGATGAAAACGGCGGCTCGGTAGCTCGAAGCGGTAGCTGATTCCCGCCTTCTTGAGCACCTCGTTCCATTTGTCGACGCCCCTCTGGCAATCTTGCACGTAGGCGTCGCGCAACACCTCGTTCATGGCGTTCCGCAAAGGAACCTCTTGCGGCACGAACTCACCGCCCCCAGGCGCTTCGAGCGGATAGGACGCTTCGAGCGCCCGATGATCGGGGTACGTGTTTTCTTTGGCTCGACCCTTCAGCCCATCGGCGAAAAACGAGGCCGCATTGGACGAGATCTCGCCACCGAAGAGGTCGAGCGAAACCGAGTACCAAAGGTTCAGATACTTTTGCATCGTGGGCAGGTCGATCCCGCCGAGACGGCGCACGTCTTCGCTCTCGTTCCGTTGCATCAATTCGGCCGTACGACGCACGATGCGGGTGATGCCGGTCTCCCCCACGAACATATGGTGAGCTTCCTCGGTGAGCATGAAGCGCGTCGTGCGCGCAAGCGGGTCGAATCCACTCTCCGCCAGCGCGAGCAGCTGGAACTTGCCGTCACGGTCGGTGAAGAACGTGAACATGAAAAACGAGAGCCAATCCGTGCACGGCTCGTTGAAGGCGCCGAGAATCCGAGGGCGATCGACATCGCCGCTGCGTCGCGTCAGAAGGCCGTCCGCCTCCTCGCGCCCATCGCGACCGAAGTGCGAGTGCAGCAGATACGCCATGGCCCAGAGGTGGCGCCCTTCCTCGACGTTGATCTGGAAGAGGTTACGCAGATCGTACAAACTCGGACAGGAGTGGCCGAGCGCGCGCTGCTGTTCGACGCTGGCAGGCTCGGTGTCCCCCTGCGTTACGATGAGCCGCCGGAGGGTGTTTCGGTGCTCGCCCGGCACCTCCGTCCAAACCGGCTTGCCGAAATTGTCACCGAAGCCGATGGTCCGGTTGGGAAGGGGATCGGCGAGAAAAATGCCCCAGCGGTAATCGGGCATCTTCACGTAATCGAAGTGCGCCCAACCCTCGTGGTCCACCGAGATCGCGGTGCGCAAGAAAACCTGGTGCTCCTGGAACCCGTCGGGCCCCATTTCGCGCCACCACTCCAGAAATCTCGGCTGCCACTGCATCAGCGCCCGCTGAAGCTTCTTGTCGCTCGCGAGGTTGACGTTGTTGGGGATCCTGTCGTCATTGATGACGTCGGACATCGGGCTTCTCACGTTCTTTCGAAATCGAACTCGGGTCGCTCCGGCTTACCGTAGCGCGTCAAAGCGCCGCTGGCTCCGACGGCGTTGGGCCGCTGGAAGATCCAATTTTGCCAGGCGGACAGACGACCGAAGATTTTCGTCTCCATCGTCTCCTTTCCACCGAAGCGTAGGTTTTGCTCGAGGCCGGTGAGCGCATCGGGCGAAAGACTGGTGCGTTCCTCGATCGCCATCCGAATCTCGTCCTCCCAATCGATGTCGTCGGGAGCAAATGTGACCATCCCCCGGCCAACCGCCTCGCTCGTGTCGAGCAAGTCCGTCGTCTCGGCGAGCTCGCGCGCGAGGTCGGGCTCGCAGGCAAACCGTGCCTCGAGCCGAGAGATGCCGCCATAGTTCGCGAGGACACCCGCGTTGAGCGGCGAGAAACCCATCCGAGGTGCGGGCTGGCCGTCGAGCATGTAGATACGGTCGGCTGCCAGGGCGAGCTCGAGCAGCGAGCCGGCAAAGCACGAACCTGGACGAATGAGAGCAAAGACGCTGCGCGAAGTAATCTCGAGCCGTCGCAGCACACGTCTGGCGTGGAGGAGGATCTCTCGGACCAGAGGGTCGTCGGCCAGGCTGGCGAGCGTGCGGTCGACCTGACGCACCCGTTCGATGTCGCCGCGGGTTTCGATGAGCAAGAGCCCCATCGTCGGAAAATTGAATCGAAGATCGAGCAACGCGTCATCGAGTTCGCGAAACGCGCGAAGCGCCCATTGGTCGACGCCCGCTTCGTGAATGGCTTGCATCGTCGCCGGTTGGTCTTCGGTGGGCCCGTCGACGGTTAGGCTGGCCACCCGAGCGGCTTCGTCGATTCGCAGCGTGACGTAACGATAGCGGCTCTCGGTCGCCGTGCGCTCCGCCTGGAGCGGGCGCCAATCGATGCGCCGTTCCCCTCTCTTCTTGGGGGAGCGCGCTTTCAGCGCGGCAAGGCGGCGATGAACGGCTTTCTCGAATTGACTCTTTTCGACCGTCTCGTCGACCAGGCGCCACTCGACGGCTCGTTTGCCTCGTACCCCATCGGCAAGCGTGCAGAAAACATCGGCGATATCTCCGCGGATTTTACGCTTGTCGGAAAGACGCGTGAGACCGCCGGTCCCCGGCAAGACGCCGAGCGAGGCTGCTTCGGGAAGGCTCACGACGCTCGACCCATCGTCGACGAGGAGGATCTCGTCACATGCCAGCGCCAGCTCATAGCCACCGCCCGAAGCCGTGGCGTTGAGCGCGCAGAGGCTCGGGATGTTGCTCTCGCGGCTCATCTCTTCGAGGTAGATCCTCGTTTCGTTGGTGAATTTGCAGAAGTTGACCTTGAAGGCGTGACTCGAGGTGGCGAGCATGTAGATGTTGGCGCCTGAGGAAAACACCCGCGGCTTTTCGCTGGTGATCACCACCGCGCGGGTTTCGGGGTGCTCGAACCGGATGCGGGTGAGGGCGTCGGCGAGCTCGATATCGACGCCGAGATCGTACGAATTGAGCTTCAGCGCATATCCCGAAAAGAGTCCGCCATCTTCGCGCACGTCGAGGGCCAGGCGCGCCACATCCCCGCCGTAGGCCTCGGGGAACGAGAGCTTCCAGTGCCGATAACGATCGGGCTGGGTTTCGAACTCGATTCGGGCCCGAGCCTTGCCTTCCATGGCGTGGCCTAGCCGCCCGATCGCGTCGCGGCAGGAGGCCGCCGGGTCGCTCGGATCTGCGCTTTGGCGTGGGACAAAGCGGTAGCCATCATCGCTTCCTGCTCGATCGGGCTACGCCAGCGCTTCTGCACTTCGGGCGAGAGCAAATGGAGGGGGTCGAAATAGTAGTAGTACGCGTCGGAGTGCACGCTCGGGCTGGTGAAGACGCTGATGCCCGTTTCTCGATCGTAGTGCTCGAACGAGTGCACATCGCGCTTTCCACCGCCCCCGGGCGCATCGACGACGAACATCGGCGTGTTGAAACCAGCGGTGATGCCGCGAATGTGTTTTTCGATGGTGAGGGCGGTGTCGAGCGATGTTCTCAGGTCTTCCACGCCTTTGACCAGGTCGTGCATGTAAACGTAGTACGGGTGCACGTTGACTTGTCCCAAGCGCTTCACCAAAAGATTCATCGTGGCGACCGTGTCGTTCACGCCCCTCTGCAGCACGCTCTGGTTTCGCACCGTGATGCCACGCTCGAACAAGCGGTTCATCGCCTGCTGAGTGATGGACGTAATCTCCTCGGGGTGATTGAAATGCGTGTGCAGGGCAACCTCTTTGTGCAGCTTGCGCCCCTGCTCGACGATCTTCGTGAGCGCGTCGGTCCACGCCACGTCGGTGAGAATTTTCTGGGGCAGCACCGCCGGCCCTTTGGTGGCGAATCGCAGGCGCCGGATGTTGGGCATGGCCAACAAGGCCTCGCCGATCTCGGTGATCTGCGTAGCCCGAAGGTTGTACGCGTCACCACCGGAGATGACGATGTCCTCGAGCTCCGGGCGCGAGGCGATGTAATGAAACGCGCGCTGCCACCGCTCGGGGCTCACGCGAAGCTCGACTTTCTCCACTTCTTCGGTGTCCACGCCGACCGCGTAGCTGCGGGTACAAAACCGGCAATACACGGGGCAGGTATTGAGCGGGAGGAAAAGGGCCTTGTCGGGGTAGCGGTGGGTCAGCCCCGGCACCGGAGCATCGGCCTGTTCGTGCAACGAATCGAGGCCGAGCTTGGGATGGTCGGGTAAAAGACGCGACCCCAGCGGGATGAACTGCGTCCGCAGCGGGTCAGTGTACGGATTCTCCCAGTCGATGAGGGCCATGATGTAGGGCGTCACCCGGACGCTCATCGGCGCCCGTTGAAAGCCCACTTCGGCGTCCTTCACGAACTGTTCGGAAACCACGCCCTTCAGGCTTTCGAGCAGCTTCTCGACTCGGGTGATGGAATTCTTGCTCTGCCACGAGTGATCGAGAAACTTCTCTTCGGCCACGTCGGCATACGCCGGCACCTTGCGCCAGAACTCCCCGGATCGAAGCTGCAAGTGACCGAGACTCGCCGGATCGACGGCCGGTTTGAGCGAGGGAGCCGAACCGGACGCGGTCCCCTCTGCTTCCACCACCTTGAGCGTCACGAGGTTCATCTCCGCCACCCTCAACTTCCCACGCCCCTCGTCTCCTGACAAACACTCCGGCCCCGCTGGCTGGATGTCAACTCTTTCGACCCCCGCCGCGGTCGACCAAGTCTGCGCGGCCGGGACGCTTGGTCCGACCACCGACGTAGCGCGCAAGTGCCTGGGCGAGTTCTTCCTCGACTTTTTTGACCAGCTCCTCGGGTTCGATGACCCGCGCCGTCTTTCCCCAACCCAAAATCCACGAAGTCAGCTCGGTGAGATCACCGACGGTCATCGTCAGGCGTAGCGATCCGTCGGCCAGGGTGAGCAGTTTCTGCGATGGGTGCACTCGGCGCGAACGTACCAGCTCGGCGACGGAACTTTCGAAATCGACGACCACCCTCGCGCTCTTGGTTCCCCGCCAAATGCCGAACCCACCTTGGAAGTAATCGTCGACCTTGAAGTCGGCGGGCAACTCGAAACGCTCGAGCACGCTCGTTTCGGTGTCGCGCATGCGATCCAAGAGAAACGTGCGGATTTCACCGCGTCCGGTATGCCGGCCGACACAATAGATGGCGTCCTTGTGAAGAACCATCGCATACGGGTGGATGACGACCGTCTCCTCACCGCCCCTCGTGCCACTGCGGTAGCGGCACCGGAGGGGACGCAGGTCGGCGACGGCCTGGAACAAGTCGTCGAGCTCTTCGGTCTTGGCGCTGTAGTCCTTGGGGGCAACCGGCAGGTAAAGAAAACGATCTTCGAGCCGAGCATCGGCGAGCCCCGCATTCGGGCCGCGGCCCGGCTTTTGGGCCAGCGCGAGAAGCCGCTGCGTCGCCATCTCGATTTCGTCGAAAAGCGCCGATCCCTTCATCGGCTCGAAGAGCCGGCGAGCCGCCAGAATCGCGTAGGCTTGCGTTCGCCGGAGCTCGACTTTCCTCGGGAGCTCCCCCGAACGGATGCGCCACCGCAAGGCTCCTCCCGCCCGGGTAGGCACCGGTTCGAGCTCGAGCTCCGACGATACTTCTTTCAGGTACCGACGCATCGATCGCGGCGTCACGCCAATCTCCTGCGCGAGCTCGTAGAGCGTCATTCCTTTGGGGTGGTGCTCGAGCAACAGGCGAAGCTTGTCGAGACGCCTGTGCTGGGTGAACCGACCTCGCGGGCGGCCGACGAGCCTCTGTGGCCCAGGATCCTTTTGAATCAGACGTGGAAAACGGACGGCCATGGCGGTGCTGTCTCCGTGCCTCGCACCTTCAGAAGTCCCGATCGCGCATCTCCGCCTTGTATTTCGCCTTGTATTGATCGTGGCACGCCTTGCAGGAGGCCTTCGCGCCATCGACATCGCCAGCGCGAGCTTTCGCGGCGCCGCTCTTGCTGATGGTGGCCCAGTTGGGCAATCCGGCGGGGGCGTGCGACGCCACGTAGTCGAGCAACTTGGCAAGCTCCGGAGCATCGCCATTCGCAGCAGCGGGAGCCATGTTGGTCTTCATCCAGCGCTGGGTCGGACAGGGCGGTTGGCCCTTGTTCCCGCACGCAAAGGTTTTCGGGCCGGCCCCCGCCGACGTATCCGCCTTGGGCGCCGCCGGCGCGGACGAAGGCTTGGGGGCCGCCGCTGGCTCGCGCGCCGGGCGCGCGGTGGGCGCAGCAGAGGCAGTCGCCATCGTGGCAACGGGCAACGCGGCACTTTCGGCCTGGGAAGGCGGCTGATCGGCCGGCAAACTCGTCGAAGACGCTGGCGCGGTTGCCGATACCGCCGGAGCGGCTTCTCCCGACGGCGATTTGGAGCAACCGAGAAGAACCAAGACTCCAACCAATGGTGCTAGGTGAGATCGCATGCTCGTCAAGCTAGGCACGTCTCCGGTCGAGCTCATACAAAAAAAGAGGGACGGCGGGGAGCTGACCCACGGCGAGATCTCCCAGCTGGTTTCCCTGTTCCTCGAGGGCAAGCTCGCCGACTACCAGATGAGCGCCATGCTGATGGCGATGTTTCTGCGCGGCATGACGGACGCCGAAACCGTGGCACTGATGGACGCGATGCTGCATTCGGGCGAGGTACTCTCGTTGGACAATATCCGGGGACCGAAGCTCGACAAACACTCCACCGGCGGCGTAGGCGACAAGGTCTCGATTTGTCTGGCTCCCTTGGTCGCGTCCTGCGGAATCTTCGTTCCGATGGTGTCCGGTCGGGGGCTCGGTCACACCGGCGGAACCGTCGACAAGCTGGAGAGCATCCCTGGATTTCGTACCGATCTCGACCGGCACGCCTTCGCGCGCATCGTGGAGGAAACGGGAGCTTGCCTCATCGGGCAAACCTCCGAGATCGCGCCGGCCGACAAACGCATCTATGCGCTGCGTGACGTGACGGCGACCGTCGAATCGATACCGCTCATCGTCGCCAGTATCCTTTCGAAGAAGCTGGCCGAGGGCATCGACGGGCTGGTTCTCGACGTCAAGACCGGGCGCGGAGCCTTCATGGAGGACCTGAAGGACGCGCGCAAGCTCGCGCAGGCGCTGGTGCGCATCGGGGCCCGCGCTGGTAAGCGCGTGGTGGCACTCATCACCGACATGTCGAACCCTCTCGGTCGGTACGTCGGCAACGCGCTCGAGACGCGGGAGGCCCTCGAACTTTTGCACGGCCATGCTGCGGCCGACCTGCTCGAGTGCACGATGGCCCTCGGACGAGAGATGATCCTGCTCGGGGGGGTGGCACGCAGCCGACGTTCGGCGGACGAGCGGCTCTTCGCGGCGATTCACGACGGTTCGGCGGCACGGACGATGGAGCGCATCATCGTCGCGCAAGGCGGAGACGGGCGAGTGGTATCCGACCCCGGTCTTCTGCCTCGCGCCGCGCACCAGCTGGACCTTCCCTCCGACCGCGCGGGGTTCGTGGCGACCATCGATGCGCGCGAGGTGGGGCTCTGCGCCGTCACGATGGGCGCGGGGCGGCTACGCGCCGACGATCCGATCGATGCGACCGTCGGTATCGAGATTTGCGCCAAGCCCGGCGATGCCGTAGCGAAGGGCGCACCGCTCGCACGTCTCCACGTTCAGACTCCGACGTTACCGGACGTCGCAGACCGCCTATTTCGTGCCTTCCGCATCGCCAAGAGAGCACCCAAACCCAAACGACTCGTCATCGACCGAATCACCGCACGCGCGCGATGACCAGAAGGGTGTGGCTCGTGTCGAGCGGCGCCTCCGCTGGGCGTGTCTGTTTTCGAGCGACGGCCGAGGTAAGTATGCTTACCCCAGACATGGCGCGAGAAAGCCATTCCCGGTGGCTTCGCGGCGGGCGGCCGGGCTACTTCACTTTGGTGCCTGGCGCGCCGTCGACCGTGACTAGTTTCAGCGCCTCGGGTGGTCCGGCCGCCAGAAGCATGCCGCGCGATACCAGATGCTTGCCGAACTTGCGGGGCTCGAGATTGGCGATGACGACGACGCTCTTGCCCACGAGGTCCTCGGGGCGAAACGAAAGCGCAAGCCCGGCCACGATCGGACGCGGCTCCGGCTCGCCCAGATCGACGCGCAGCGAGAGGAGCTTGTCCTTCCCGGTAACGCGTTCGGCCGTCCGAACGACTCCCACGCGCAGGTCGAGCTTGTCGAAATCCTGGTAGCTCGCGGAGCTCGGCGACGCCGCGGAACGCGGTTCTTCGGCGGGTAGTAGACCGAGACCGGCCACGAGCTCCTTCTCCCTGTCGGCGTCGATGCGCGGAAAGAGTGGCGCTGCGGTGCCGAGCGGTTCGCCGGCGCGCCGTGCGACGAGAGAAAGCGGCCACAGATCGATCCCGGGATTGGGAGACACCGGGCCGAGCCCGAGCTGTTTGCGAAGCTGATCGGAGCTTCTCGGCATCACCGGCCAAGCCATGATGCTGACGGCCTGCAGCACGTCGAGCGCCGTTGCGAGGATGGTCCCTGTTCGGAGCCCGTCTCCACGCTTGGCCGCTGCCCATGGAGCGGCACGATCGATGTACGTATTCGCCGCGCTGATGGCCTGCCAGATGGCTTCGAGCGCGCGGTGCGGCTGCACGAGGTCGAATGCCTCTGCGGCGCTCTTGGCGCTGGTCGCAACATCGGCAAGCAGGCCACGCTCGAGCGGCTCGAGCTCGCCTTTCTCCGGATAGGTGGCGCCGCTGAATTTGAGCACGCGGTTGAGCAGGTTGCCGAGCGCATTTCCGAGGTCGGCGTTGTATCGCTGTACGAGCTCTTTGACATTGAAGTCGCCGTCTTGGCCGAAAGCAATCGCGCGCATCAAGTAGTAGCGCAGGGTGTCGACCCCGAAAGCGTCGGCCAGGGCGAGCGGTTTGACGGTGTTGCGCAGCGTCTTCGACATCTTCTGGCCGTTGAAGGTGAGAAACCCGTGCGCAAAGATCTGGCGCGGCAGCTCGTCTTCCGACAACCCGGCCGACAACAGAAACGCCGGCCAATACACGGCGTGAAAACGTAGGATGTCTTTGCCTACCAAGTGAATGTTGGCCGGCCAAAATGCGCGCCTCTCCGGCGTGGCCAGCATCGGCGTGAAGTAGCTGAAGAGCGCATCGAACCAGACGTACATCACGTGCGCCGGATCGTTCGGCACCGGCACGCCCCACGAGAAAGTCGTGCGCGACACCGAAAGATCCTCGAGCCCTCCGCGCACGAAGCTCTTCACTTCGTTCATGCGGGCGACGGGCTGCACGAAAGCGGGATTTCGCTCGTAGAGCGCGAGCAGCTTCTCTCCGTAGGCGCCCAGACGGAAGAAGTAACTCGGCTCGCGAATGCGTTCTGCCGGCTTCTTGTGCAGCGGGCAGAGCCCGCCCGGATCGAGCTCCTTTTCCGTATAATACGCCTCGCAATCCACACAATACCAGCCCTCGTACGCGCCGAGGTACAAGTCGCCGCGCGCTTTCACCCGTTCCCAGATCTCGCCCAGCCGCGCTTCGTGATCGGCGTCAGTGGTGCGAACGAAATAACTGTAAGCGCAATCGAGCAGCGGCCAGGTCTCCCGAAAAGGCGCGCTCATCTGGTCCGAGAAGGCACGCGGTGAGAGTCCTCGATCCTTGGCGGCGCGTTCGAGCTTGAGCCCGTGCTCGTCGGTCCCGGTCAGAAAGAATCCATCGTCACCCCGCAACCGCCGATAGCGCGTGAGCACGTCCGCCGCGATCGTGCTGTAAGCGGTGCCGAGGTGAGGCACGTCGTTGATGTAATAAATGGGCGTGGTGATGTAAAAGCGGCTCGGCATCGTGGCACTCTTTTACACCGCCTCCGCCAAGTCGCACGCGCAAAACTACTTCCACACGGTGCGGTTTCGGCCGGTACTCTTGGCCGCGTACAGACGCCGGTCGGCCTTGGCGACGAGCGTCTCGATGCCGGGATTCTCGCCGCAACACGCCAGTGAGGCCACCCCGATGCTCACGGTGACGAAAACCGGCGCTCGATTGCATTCGATTTTGGCGAGCGCGATGGTCAAGCGCATCCGTTCGGCGAGCATGAGAGCGCGCTGCACATCGATCCCGCGCGCGATGATGGCGAACTCCTCACCGCCATACCGGGCGAAGATGTCCTCGGCGCGGAGCGTTTTTCTCACCAGAGCCGCCACGCTGCGCAAGACGTGGTCACCCCCGAGGTGACCGAACGAATCATTAATCTTCTTGAAATGATCGATGTCGAAGAGGACCAACGACACCGGCGTGCCGTGGCGCTTTGCATAAGCGATCTCCGCGATCATCCTTTCCGAGAAATGTTTACGATTATAGGCGCCGGTGAGCGCGTCGAGCACGCTCGACTCGAACAGGCGCCGCATCAGCCCTTCTTCCGCCTCGTCGGTGAAGTCGAAGCGGAAGTCGATGCGGTCGATGCTCACGCGATCGCCTTCCGACAAGAGTTGATCGGTGACGCGATGACCAGCAACGAACGTACCGTTGCGCGACCCGAGATCTTCGACGAAGTACGTTTTCGGCGCGCGGCGCACGATGCGCGCATGCCTGCGGCTGATCCCGGGGTCGTCGATCCGTATGGCGCATTCCTTCCCGCGCCCAATCACGTGCTCGTCGGCGAGCAACGTGAAGATGGTGCCCGCGCTCGGTCCGCTGATGAGCGTGAAAGTTGCCCGATCGCGTGGCGTCGCAGGCTCGACGCGGCGACCCTCGAGCGTCGGACGCACGGAGACGGCCGTTACTTCCTCGAGATCGTCATCCTCGAATGAGCTCGATCGCCCGCCGCCGGGTGAACGTATGTCACTCATCAGCCTTCACCAGCCCCCTCCCCTAACAACGCCGTCGGCGCGGGAAACTTGAGCCTACTTGCTATAACTCCGGCATGCTCACAAAAGGGTTGGGGTCTCCTGCGCACACCCAAAGCTATTACGACGAATTCTCGAAGTCCTACGATAAGTTACGCGGATCCAACGATCCCGGAGGCTACCACGAGCTGGTCGACGATCTGGAGGTGGACTTCGCCAGCCGATTCGCCGCAGGCGGCGACATCCTCGAGGTCGGCTGCGGCACCGGTCTCCTGCTCGAGCGTCTCGGCAAGGTGGCACGAAGCGCTCGAGGAATCGACCTATCGCCGGGGATGCTGGAGAAAGCCCAGGGCCGAGGACTCGATGTTCGTCAGGGTAGCGTGCTCGACTTGCCTTACCCCGACGCGTCGTTCGACGTGGCGTACTCCTTCAAGGTGCTGGCCCACGTCGAAGCCATCGAGCAGGCTCTCGCGGAAATGATGCGGGTGACGCGACCGACCGGCGTGGTGCTCGCCGAATTCTACAATCCGTATAGCTTGCGTGGTCTGGTCAAGCGCTTCGGTCCAGCAGGAGCGATCAGTGCCACGAAGGACGAGCGAGCGGTGTTCACCCGCTTCGATTCTCCTTCTCGGGTGAGACAGCTGTTGCCGGTGGGCTGGGAGGTGGTGGCTTCGCGGGGCGTGCGCATCGTGACGCCGGCGGCATTTGCGATGCGTGTGCCCGGGCTCCGTTCGGTGCTCAGGGCGGGCGAATGGGCACTGGCCGATTCTCCGCTTTCCATGTTCGGCGGTTTTTGGATCGCGGCGATCGCCCGTCGAGCATGAGGTAGCGATATCGGGCGCAGCTCGCTCGTCAGAACCAGCCGACCAGGCCGACCACGAGACCCCTCGCTCCTGGAATCACGGCCGGCATCATCGCGGGCGGCTTCGGAATCGGACGGGGCCGCGTTTCGCGCAACTCGGGTACGAACGTGAGCTGCGCATGGACGATGCCCCCCACCGCCACGGCTGCGAGCGCTCCGCCGGCCAGCACGCTGACGGTTTGCGCCGTCCGGCGGCGGGCGTCGTAGTCGGCGAAGTCGACGGTATTCTGGAAGCGAGCGTAGTCGGAGATGAGCTGCATGTGGATGACCCCCGCCGTGATGCTGGCGGCGGCCAACAGCGATTCGCCGACGAGGAAGGTGTAACCGAGGCTTTCCTGACCATTCTGGAACTGGCCGGCGCCGAAAGGCACGAGCGCCACCCAACGCGAGCGCCGCACGACCACCGATTCTTGAGCCGCCAGCCGCTGGAGCGTTTCGACGTACGCGCGCTGCTCCCTCTCGGCTTTGAGCCGCGCATCGCGCGCCGCGCGCTCGACTTCGGCTTTGGCTCGGAAGGCGTCTTCGATCTCGCCTTTGAGCCGGCCCCTCACCTCGATGAAGCGGTCGACGACCTTGCCCGGAAAAACGACCGGATCGGGTGAGTAGAGCGGGTTCGTACGGATCACTTTCTCGATTTGAACGTTGGCTTCGTCGGTGCGGCCGAGGGCAATCAGACACGCCGCGTAATAAGCTCGCGCCCGTTCGATCGCGGAAGGATCGTGCAGCGCATTCGGCGCACTCGGATTCAGAATCTCTTTGAATCGCTCGGCGCCTTCCGAGTAGCGCCCCGCATCGTACGACGACTTGGCGCGTTCCAGTTCGGTCGCGTCATCGCCGCGCGCCTGCGCGGCCACGAGGACGAGGGCCAATGCCGCGACGACAGGAATCCTACGAGAGCTCGTCATGTGTCCATGACCCGCCGCGGCCCGGAATGACGAAGTAATAGAGAAAACCGCGATGTTCGGCTACGGAGCTGACCATGGCACGGCGGTGAGTTCACCTGCCCGCAGCGTAATCGAAAGGCGGCGCAATGACACCCCCGGCGCATCCAATTCGCACGAAATGTCTTGCTCCAACGTCGACATTTTGATCGGAAATTCGTGCGACGCTGCCCCGGCGATGCGAGGTATCGCACAACGCAGTTGCGCGCCGGCCGGCGCGTCGGGCACCGAGAGCGTCGCGTCGCGAAAGCTGAGCGAGAGCGATACCTGCTGGGCTGTACCCGTCCCGTCGTCAGGCTTGATTTCTTCTTCTCGCTGCAAAGGTTCGCAGCACTTGCTGGGCGGCGGAACCTCGACGCGAAATCGGTGCGTTCCCACCGAGAGCCTCTTGGTCTTGAGAAAAAGCTCTTCGGCGGCCTGCCCGTCGACGCTTACCAGCGCCCCCTTGGGGATGACGACGAACGATACTTCGCGTTGGCCGACGGGCGGCTCGGCGTTGTGACGCGGCGGCTGTCTTTCCGATGCGAGGGAACGCGGCGGGAGGGCCGACCGTGCCAGCGTGGCGGACGGAGCGGCCGAAATCATGGGTGGAGCCGGTACTGCCGTAGCGGAGTCCAAAGACGGCGGGACCGGCGCTTGGGGCGGAGGTGGACGCCAAAACGCGCTCTTGGCGGCGAATGCAGCCATGACCACTGCGCCCGAACTCACCGCGACCACCAGCCCGGTGAGTAGGGCACGTCGCGTCGCACGACCGCGTTGCAGCCTGCCGATCCACTTGAGCAGAACCGCATCCTGCGGGGCGTACGCCAGCGCTCGATTGAAATCGGCAGCCGCGCCGTGCGGATCTTTTGCCTTTCGCGCCCGTTCACCGCGCTCGGTCAAAATGGGGACGAGCCGCTTCGCGTGGCCCGAGCGGTACTCCTCCGGATGGGTGAAAAATGCACGAAGCTCAGCCGCAGGATCGGAGATTTCGAGGCTGGCAAGCTCGTCGCGCAGAGCGTCCATGAAAGCCTCGGCCGACGGGTATCGATCGACGGCATCACGCGCCAAGGCGCGGGCCAAGATCTTCGCCCATCGCCCTCCGACCGATGGCCGCTCGCGATCGGGCGGCGAGTACGACCCCTCGAGAACGCGTCGAAGGACCTGCGCCGGATTCTTCCCCTCGAAAGGCAGATGGCCGACCATGCACTCGTAGAGCAACACCCCGAGCCCGAACACGTCGGCGCGCGCATCGACCTCGCCGCCTTCGATCTGTTCGGGTGCCATGTGAGCCGGCGAGCCCAATACCTGGCCAGTCGAGGTGACGCCTTGTGCATCGAGAATCTTCGCAATCCCGAAGTCGGTGAGCTTCACGCTGACACCGTGCTCGGTGTCCACCAGCACATTTTCCGGCTTCAAGTCGCGGTGGATCACACCGGCCGCATGCGCGTGCGAGAGCGCGGAGGCGAGCTCGATACCGAGCGCTGCGGCAACCTCGGGCGGCATCTCTCCGAATCGCGCCAGTAATAGACGCAGCGTGATCCCGCGCGACAGCTCGACGACGATGTATTTGTCGGCATCGTCCTCGCCGGAAACGTCGTAGACCTCGATAATATTGGGGTGACGCAGCTTCGCGACGGCTCGCGCTTCCGCTTCGAACCGGATCGACACCTCTTTGCTCTCGCGTAGATGCTTGTGGATGATCTTGACCGCCACGTCACGATGCAAGCGCTGGTCGCGGGCGCGGTAGACCGTAGCCATTCCCCCGTGTCCGAGCTCCTCGACGATCTCGTACTTGGCGAGGTGAGGAAGGACCGCCGCTTCGGGGACCGTGCTCATTCGAGTACCCGCACTCGGATGGAGTTCGTCGTCCCGGCGACGCCGGTCGGTGCGCCGAAGACGGCGACGATCTTGTCTCCCGGCGAGCCGAAACCATTGGTAAGAACGAAGTCGTTGGCTCGCTCGACCATGCTGTCGGTATCGCGCAGCTGCTCGATGTAACGTGGGATGACCCCCCAGTAGAGCGCCAGCTTGCGGCGGGTGCCCTCATTCGGGGAAAACGCCAGAATTGGCACATGCGGCCGGGCCTTGGAGACGAATCGCGCCGAAGAACCGCTCTCGGTGAACGCCACCAAGAGCTTGGCCTTGACCTCCCGTGCCACCGCACAGGCGGCACGAGCGATGCCCTCTGGCACCGAGACCGCTTCGCTCGCGTGCGACGACGGCGGCGAGTAAAACGGACTCGCTTCGGCCTGCCGGATGATCCGCGCCATCATGGCCGCAGCAACCGACGGGTGGTCGCCGGTCGCCGTTTCGGCCGACAGCATCACCGCGTCGGTCCCGTCGAAGACGGCATTGGCAACGTCGCTCGCCTCGGCCCGAGTGGGGCGCGTGGCGTGCACCATCGACTGCAGCATCTCGGTCGCCACGATCACCGGGCGCTGGTACATGCGAGCCAAACCGAGAATCTGCTTCTGAAGCACCGGCACGCGTTCAGGCGGGAATTCTACACCGAGATCGCCCCGAGCCACCATGATGGCATCAGCCGCCGCGACGATCCCTTCGAGGTCTTCGACGGCCGCCGGGGTCTCGATCTTCGCCACGATCGGCGTCGGTTTACCCCACGCCTCGCAGATTTCGCGCACGAGCCGAATGTCGTCGGATCGCCGCACGAACGACAGAGCGACATAGTCCACCCCGATCGACAGTCCAAAGGAGAGATCGGCCTTGTCTTTTTCGGTCAAGGTCGCGACACGCAGACTTCGCGAAGGTAGGTGCACCCCGGCTTGGTCCCTCACCACCCCCGGTTGATCGACCGAACAGTAGACTTTTCCTCCGCTAATGCGGCGAACGCGCAGCGCGACCCTCCCATCATCGATGAGAATGAGGTCGCCGACCACGACGTCGTCGGCCAATCCCGCGTACTGAATGGGAATCACGTCGGGCTCGGGCGATGCCGAGGGAGCCGGTCCGACGACCCCCTCCACCAGAACGACTTCTTGATCTGGAGCGATGACGTAAGCTCCGCGCGGAAACGAGCCGGTACGGATTTTCGGACCGCATAGATCTTGCAGGGCGGCTACCGGCTTTTGGCATTTGTCGGCCGCCGCCCGCAACGTCGCCAGGCGACGCGCGTGGTCATCGGTACTGCCATGCGAGAAGTTCAGCCGCGCGACGTCCATGCCCGCCATGATGAGTTGCTCGAGCGCGTCTCTCGTCTCGCTGGCCGGACCGATCGTACAGACGATTTTCGTTCGACGGGCCAGCACAGCCCACAGGATGCCACAAAGAGAACGCTTTTTAGTGCTAAACACGGGGGCAATGCTGGGTCGAGATGCACGAGGGACAGCGACGATTGGCGGCAGTTCCGTCGAAACCATCCTTGCGAGCGCCGGATGTGGGACGCCCGCATACCTCTACGATATCGATGGTATCCGGGTAGCTGCCCAGGCGCTCGAGCAGAGCTTCGGGTCGGCACCTCACCTGATTGCGTATGCCGCCAAGGCCAATTCGGCGGGTCCGATCCTCGAGAGCCTCTTTTCGGAAGGATGCGGTGCCGATGTCGTGTCCGGAAGCGAGCTCGGGCTCGTGCTCGAAGCAGGGCTTTCCCCCGACAAGATCGTGTTCAGCGGCGTGGCCAAACGGGACGACGAGATCGACCGCGCGCTTGGCGCCGGCCCGAGCGGAATCTGCGCGATTCAGGCGGAAAGCGTCGAGGAGATCGTTCGCGTCGCGGCACGGGCTCGAACCGTCGGCCGCGTAGGCAGAATTTCGATCCGTATCAATCCCGGCATCCAGATCGATACCCACGCCCATGTCGCAACGGGGCACGACGAAGCCAAGTTTGGCGTCGCCCGCGGCGATCTCGGCGAAGCTTACGCTGCCGTCGACGCCGCCAGGGAGTTGCGGCTCGTCGGCCTGTCGTCGCACATCGGTTCGACCCAGACGACCACCGAACCTTACATCGCCGCGGCGCGCGTGCTGTTCGACATCGTCAAAGCGCGCGAGGCCGCACGCGGCGGGCTCGATTTCGTCGATGCCGGCGGCGGATTCGGCATCGACTACGGCCAGGGGTGTAAGGTGGCTCCGGGCGATTTCGTGCGCGCCCTGCTCGCGGCCCAGCGAGCGGCAGGTCTATCGCACCGGCTGATCATCGAGCCGGGCCGCTCCCTGGTCGGACCTTTCGGCGTGCTCGTCGCCGGCGTGATCCAGTCGAAAGTGTCGCGAGCCACCGACCGGCGCTGGCTGATGATCGATGCGGGCATGAACGACTTGATCCGACCGGCGCTCTACCAGGCACGCCACCGCATCGAACCCGTCCACGCCATCGATGGTGTGCCCACCGCACGCTTTCGCGTCGTGGGGCCCATCTGCGAGAGCTCCGACGACTTCGGCATCCACGAGCTCCCGACCGATCCGCTGCCCGAGCATGTCGTCATTCGCGACACCGGCGCGTACGGATTCACGATGGCCAGCCATTACAACGGCCGCTGTCTTCCTCCCGAAATCTTCGTATCCCGCGGCCGAATCGCGAGCCTGTCGCAGCGTGGATCGGAGATCGCGTGGATCGAAAGCCGCCTCCGGATGTGAGCCGGCATCGCTGTCACACGTGGGCGGTGCGTCACAACGGCCCCAAGATTTCTGACGGAGGTCAGTCCGTATCGCGCGGGCGGCTCGACGCACGCCGGCTGGTGGCGGGTACCGAGGAGGACGGCGGCATCGTCACTCGCGCTCGAGAGATGGGCCCCTCCGTGGTGATCTCGACCCCGAGCGCGCGGCACCGGCGCGTCAGACGGTCGACATCGACGCTCGGCTGCACGAGCAGACCTCCCGGCGGACTCGGATCGATGAACAGGTCCGCCGTCTGCCGCCGACTGCGCAGCATTTCGCGGACGTTGGGATCTTCGACCCACAAGAAACCCGTCGTCAACACGAAGGTTCCCTTACCCACCACTACACTGGCTTGGGCGATGAGGCGCGACAGGTTGTCCGGCAGCGGAGCCACGGCTTCGATGCGAGACTTCACGACCTCGGCCTCGACGCCGGCGGCGAGCGCCCGCGCCAAACTCGGGGGCGTCAAGATGACGTCGATCTGCCCGGCGACCTTACCGATCTCCACGAGAGGCGATAATCCAAGAACGGACGCGACGCGCGTCTGTGGCCCGAGCCGCAGCACCTGGTTGTCCATGAAACGGCTGGCGACCGGTTCGGCCGTCGGATCCTTGCCTCCCAGCAGTGCGCGGCCTCGAGGAGTCAGACGCAACGTGGGTCCGAGCTCACCGCCGGTCTCTTCGTCTTCAGGGTTGGTGTTGCCAATGTCGATGATCCCGATATCGATCGCGCCGAGCGCGGGCAGGCTCTCGAGGGCGATCCGCCGAGCGACTTCGGTCGGCTCCGGAGGTTCGATGCCCGCGCGCTCGGCCCAGCGACGGAGCAGACGCGCGACGGCGGCCGTTCGCGTGTCGTCGCGAACATAGCCGGCCACCGCATCCCACGGAACCCAACGCCCCTCTCCGAGCTCGCGCAGAGCGTCGAGCACCATCTCGCGAATCACGCCGACAGGGCTCGAGTCGCGCGCCTCGGGCGCGAGACGCAAGATTTCCGAGTCGGGGCGCGCCTCGTCCCACGCTCCGCCCCGCCACCACGCCGTGTACAGAGCACGCGGCAGCTCGTGTAGCGCGCATGAACCGGGCGGCGACGCCGATGACATGGCCGACGCATCCCAGAGGCCGATCGCTCTGGACAGCGCCGAAAGCAGAGCCACCGCTTCCGCGTCGCGCCCAAACCGCTGCGCGAGGCGCGTCACCAGCGAGCGCGGAGTCCCCACACCTTCGCGCACCTCGACGCCAGGCTCGCGCACGGCGAGCGCCAGCGCGATCGTGAGCGGCACCGGATCCTCGGCGAAGCGGGCTCTTCGCGGAGCGTGGTCGATGTCGAGCACGAACGAGCGGATCTCCGCTCGCCTCGTCTCGCGCGCCGCCTGATGCGCCGCCCCCACGATGAGGGCGACCTCAGTCGGGACCACGTGCCGGTTGGGATGGACGGGGACGAGAAGACCGCGCCGTTCGAGCGCGAATCCCACGCCGCGGCGCGAGGGTGTCGCACCCGTCGCGCCGCGCAGCCGCATCGGTTCCCGCTCGAGGTCGAGCAGCTCTTCCGTATCGACCTCGCCTCCTTCACGCTCCAGAGCCTCGAGCAATCGGCGTTCGACGGGAGCCAGCTTCTCGATCTCCTCGGAGAGACGGGCGTTGTCCGACAGGATCTCCCAGGCGTCCTCGAGCGATAGCGCGATCGGCGGCGTTGCCGGACGACCGAGATAGTGCGAGGCGATGGCACTGACCGTTTCGAAGGGAGCCTGCGCCATTAGCGCGCGAATTCCGCGCGGATCCTCGCCTTCCCAGCTTCGGAGCTGGACCAAATAGGCATAGGGAAGAACGAGCTCGATGACGGTAGGAGCCGAGTTGGGACGTCCCGAACGCGACGATGGGGGCGAGTCGCCCCGCACACGCGCGAAAACGATGCCCCGGGCCGCCAGAGGCTCGAGCCCGATGGGAATCGCCTGAACCAGTAGAGAGCCGCGTGCCTCGGCAATCCGGTGCAGAAGCTCGGCACTCGCGTTGGGAAGCCGCGACGGATCTCGAACCTCGGGCAACGACACCAGGGCGCGGGCGACTTGGGCAGGGGCATCGATGCGCTTGGCCGCGATGATCGAGATCCCCAGACGGCCGATGAGCGAATCGAGCTCCCCGCTCGGAAGAGCCCTCAAGATATCGACGAGTTTGCGCGGGGAGCGCGCTTCACCTTGCGACATGCACGTCTCTTGGAATCATCCCGATGTCCGGGGTGTCTTTTTGCGCAGAAGGCATAGGGAGTCCATCAGTTAGCCTCGTTCTTCACCCGGTGTCCAGTCCAGAAGGACGTCCGGGTTTCCACCCCTTCGAAGATCCAGTGCTTACAGAAGTGTTTTCGGGGCTCCGTGTTCCTCGACACATACCTCAGCCCTCAGCTCGCACCCCGCCACCGGTTCAGCCCGGTCCTCAAGGAGCTCGATCCGCTATAAGCTACGCTGGCGATGAAAAGGCAGGTCGTCCTCGCCTGGGAGGGCAAGACGGAGGCTCTGGCGGCCCTTCAGACTCCGCCGGCGCCTCTCGTGCTCGAAGAGGAGGTGAAGGGCGCTCGCCAAGAGGCCGACGTTCTCCCGGGCCGTGTCATCCGCGGCGACGCCCTCGTCGTCGCCCGCGCGCTGGAGACACAGGGGCTCATCGGGCAGATCGACCTCATCTACATCGACCCGCCCTACGCGTCAGGCCTCGACTACCGGCACGAGGAACGGCTCGACGGACCGGCCACCGGCCGGGTCGCGCGTACGACAGCCTACCGTGATCGATGGGCGGACGGCCCGGCTTCCTACCTCGACATGCTGATGCCCCGCTTGGCGGCGATGAAGCCGCTGCTCAAGGCCAACGGGTCGATGTGGATCCAGGTCGATTGGCGCTCGAGTCACTTCGTGCGTTCCCTTTGCGACGAGATCTTCGGACGCGAACGTTTTCTCAACGAGATCGTCTGGCGCCGAGCCCCGAACCTCGGACGACAAGCTCGATCCGGTCAGTTCGGACGGACGCTGGATACGCTCATCGTGTACGGCGCTGGGCCGAAGGCGCGGCTGGTGCCACCCGATCAGCTGGTACCGGTGGGTGCACGCGCCGCTCGCCGCGATCCCGGAACGGGCCGCTGGTACACGCTCGCGCCGCGTGGAGATTACACCGATGCTTCGGTCAGCCGTCTGGAGACCGAAGGGCGCGTGCATCGTACTTCGACGGGCAATGTTTCTATTAAATACTGGCTCGAAGAGGATGCCGCCGGCAGGCCTTGCCGCCGTCAGCCGGTCGACACGTTGTGGCTGGACATTCCGCCGCTTCGCCACGTCCCACCGGAAGAGCGAACGGGCTACCCCACGCAAAAACCTCGCGCCCTGCTCGAGCGCGTGATCGCGGCGGGCTCTCCGCCCGGTGGGCTCATTCTCGATTTGTTCGCCGGATCGGGGACGACGGCGGCCGCCGCCATGCGGCTGGGACGGAGCTTCATCGTGGGGGATGAGAGTCCGGTTGCGATTGCGACGATGCGAAGCCGTATTCTGCGTGACGCGCCGAGTTCACTCAGGCTCGAGCGTTGCGGCGCTCGGCACGCGACGGAGCACGCAGCCGTCGAAGTTCGATGGCTCGCCGGCGATCGGATGGAGGTCACGCTCTCGTGCCGTCCGGAAACCGAGCCCATTGCCTGGGCTATCGACCTCGCGCCTGCCGCGAGCGCGCATTTTCGAAGCGACTGGCACGCCGTACGAGGTAGCGGGCGCCGCCCTGCCCCCCTCGCCATGACTGCCGTCCTGCACCGTAGCGCGTCGGTGCGGGCGAGGATCTACTTCGTGGATGGCAAAGTAGCGGTCGTCGACGCACTCCTCCCAACTTTCGCAACTGCGGCACGGGCCGAGCCGAACTTCATCGTAGAGGCCGGCACGTGATCCTGCGCGACCCCGTTCATGGGTTGATCCCCTTCGATTCGGCGGAGGATCAAATCGTCGTACGCTTGCTCGCCACGTCGGAGGTACAGCGCCTGCGTCGGATTCGTCAGCTCGGCGTCGCCTCGTTCGCCTTCCCCGGCGCGGAGCACTCGCGGTTCGCGCACGCGATTGGGACTGCGCACGTAATGAAACGGCTCATCACCCGCCTGCGCGATGTCGAAGACGAGCTCGCGCCCGATCAGCGTTTCACCCCCGAACGTGCGAGAGAGGCCCTTTCCGCCGCGCTCTTGCACGACGTGGGGCACGGCCCGCTTTCGCATCTGTTCGAAGAGGCGCTGGCTGGTGCTCCTCAACACGAGGAGTGGAGCACCCGCATCATTCTCGACGGAGACTCCGAGGTGAGCCGCGTCCTTGCCCACGAGGATCCGGCGCTTCCCGCGCGCGTCGCCGCTCTCGTACTCGGGCGCCACGAGCTCGCCTATCTGGCGCGTGCAGTCAGCGGGACGCTCGACGTCGATCGCTGCGACTATCTCCTGCGCGACGCGCATGGCACCGGTGTGCCCTACGGCCGTTACGATCTCGATTGGCTCCTGCGCAGCCTCACGTTCGGCCGGGCAAAAGCGACGGGTGAAGCCCCACCTCTGGCCATCGATGGGGCCAAAGGCATCGTATCGCTGGAATCGTTTATCCTGGCCCGGCTCTTCATGTTCCAACAAGTCTACTTTCACAAGGCGGCGCGGGCGGCCGAATGGATGATCCGGGCGATCTTGTCACGCGCGGCGAACTTGGTACGCGAAGGATTCGCGCTGCCCCAAATGCCCTCTGCGATCGCATCGCTCGCCCGTTATCGCAAAGCCAGTCTCGGCGAATACCTCGAGCTCGACGATGGCGTGCTCTTCGGTGCCATGCACGCGTGGGAGTCTTCCAAAGATCGTGCGCTGTCCGATCTGACCCAGCGCATTCGAAGCCGTGCGCTTTTCAAGACCCTCGAACTCTATGGAATGGACGCCTCCGGATGCGCGCAAGCACTGGAGAAAGCGCGCGACATCGCCACCCGGGCAGGTCTCGCCAAGGAGAGCTACGTCGGCCTCGACATCGCGGCCGACACCCCCTTCTCGGATGACGACGATCCGCTCGCAGTCGTTTTCCCGCGCGGCGCCGCGCGCAAACCCGGTGATGTCTCGTTCTTGCTCGGCCGGCTACGGGGCGAGACCGTCACGCGCGCTCGGCTCATCTTCGCTCCCGAGCTTCGAGACGCCATTCGGGCGGCGGTTTCCGAATGATGACGCGACGGTTTGCTTGCGCTACTCGCCCCGCCTGCCGGGCTCTCGGCATCTCGTTGGCGCTGCTGACTCGCGCGGGCCCGTCGCAGGCGGAGGACGCGAGCCTCAAGTTCACCGACGGCGTGTACGGGCGTTTCGACGGGGATCTCGATATCTCGCTCGCCGCCGGCGCGATGCTGGTACGCGAAGGACCAGCTGGAGCTTTGCTGGGCCGCGCCTTTTATCTCGGCACCGCGGGCATGTACGTCGCCTACACCGACTCGTTGGGGAGCTCGATCCCGGTGCCCCGTTCGTTGGGTCTCGGGGTCGCGCTCCGCCCATTCTTCATCCCACGCTGGGGCTACGACCTCGACCGTGGTCCAGCGATCCTCGATCTGACCATCGATGCGACGACCTTCGACTTGGGCGTGCTGTGGGCCGCGGATGCCGACGGACGATTCACGCAGCTGCCGGGAATCGAGCTTGCGCTCGGAACCGAGGTACCGCTGGCCGGCCAAGCCTCCGGGCCCTGGATCGGTGTGCGCGGCGTATTGAGGTGGCGCGGTTCGGAACTCGCCTCGACCGAGGGCATCGAGGACGAACTTCAGCCTGCGATTTTCCTGACGTTCGCCTGGCATGTGTTGGCGAATGTCCACTTGGTCGACGCCAACGACCGCCTCTTTCGTTGAGCGTTGTGTACTCCACTTCGCCGCGCTCATTGTAAGCTGAGCCATGCCCGACCGCCCGATACCCGCGATGAATCCCTCCAGCGCGATCGCATTGCTGCGCATCGTGACCGGTCTCCTCGTTGCGCCGCATGGCATTCGCAAACTCTTGACCGGACCAAGCCAAGCGATCGGAGAAACGATCGCCGCAAAAGGACTCCCCCTGCCCAACGTTCTTGCCTGGCTCGTCACGATTGGCGAACTCTCCGGCATTCTCCTGGCCGTCGGCGTGGCCACCCGCGCCGCTGGACTCATCATCGCCCTCACGATGGCGGGCATCGTTGCCTTCACGCAACTCGAACGCCTCGCGCAGCTCGGCACGGGTGCCAGCGTCCCCGCCGAGTACCCCCTCCTGCTCGCCGTCCTCGGCGCGTTCTTCGCGGTCCTCGGCCCCACCGTCTGGTCGGTCCCCTTCCCGCGCCGGTGACGCATCGCCTCTTTCCGCCTGCGTTGGTTGAATCAACAGGGAGGCGAGGAGAACTTTTGTTTTGGGTATCCGCTCATAGACGACTTCAGCAGAGACGACTCCTCTCAGCCGGATCATCCAATCGTTAGAATCCCTTCCTGCTTCCTCGACTCCCTGTGATCTTTCTTCTTCGATGCCTGGCGAGGCGGTCTCAGTGAGCGGCAGCGGCGAGGGCCTCGCGCACGGAGAGGGCGAGCTGGCAGCTGTTCACCTGGCGTTGTTGGGCGTCGAGTACGTCGGGGTCGGTCGGAACGCTTTCGCCGGTTTGAATGAAGCGTCCCGCGACGTCGCGCCGGATGCGAAGCAGCGGCCGATCGAGCCCGGGCTTGAGACCGAAGAGGAACACGCGCGCGGGGTGCGGCAGCGCCTGGATCGCCTCGAGCTGCGACTTGCCCGGCGGCAGCGCCGGAGCGCCCGGCGCATCTTCGTCGAGCACCAGGAGGAAAAACTGCGCGCGCGTCAGGATATCGATGACCAGCGGGACGTCGTCCTTCACTGCGCTCTCGAACTCCCGTTCGAGCAGGCGCATCCGCATGTCGTCGCTCGCACTCTTCAAGCTGACGGTCCAGTCGTCGCTCAAGACGCGGGTGCCGTGGTAGGCGGTGCGCATGTTGTAGGGCTGCGCCGGCGGCATGCAGTGATCCACCTCGTTGCAGAAGGTGCCTTTTGCGCAGTCATGGGAGGCCTTGCACGGAGGACCGGACGTGGGATCCGGATTCGGCTCGCGAAATAAACAGGCCGTGAACGCGTCACGCAGCGAGTCGTTCGCCGCCTTGCGAATCGACTTCACGGAAGTCGCATCGGCCAGGCGCAACCGCAAGTAGATGC
>DASWDH010000038.1:0-8746 GCA_036395495.1 Polyangiaceae bacterium | reverse complement strand
AGCGACGACCCACACGGTTCCCAAGATCCCAAGGCAAGAAAGCCGCGCCGAATCACATAGGTGTCGTCCGTTTTTCATCAATCCCTCTGGTTCGGGCCAGCATCGCCCAGCGTGCTCTTGATGACCTGGTCCTGGATACGTACGGCCTCGACGCTCGCACCGATCCCCTTTTCCCGGGCCTGCTTTGCTTCGGAACTCTTGCCGGCCTGCTCAAGCATTTGACTGAGCTTTTCGTAGATGAGCCCGCGGACTTCCAAAAGATGACCACGAAAGTACGTGGGGCCCGGGGCACGCTCGAGACCCACGGCAATCTCTCGATCGGCGCGTTCGAAATCGCCTTGCCGCGTGCGCAGCTCGGCGAGCCTGGCATAGGTGTCGGACAGCACTTCGTTCACCTCGAGCGGGGGGCCCGATGGCAGCGTGCCGGCGACCAGCTGCTCGAGGGGTGTGATCGCGCGATCGAGCGCACCTTCGGTCTCCGCGAGATCGGCCAAGTGATGCAGCGAGCGCGCTTTGGAGAGCCAAGCCACCAGCGCCTGATCGACGGGCTTGCCATCCCCTTCCGCGCAGGCGCATGTCTTCGCCTCGTTTGCGAGCTCGCTCGACCTCGCGCATCCCGCCATCCAAGAGGCTGCGCACGCAACCGCTAGCGCCGCCCATGTCGATGATCGGCGACTCATCGGATCCCCCACCGAGCAAAACGATTTTCTCGCAGGTCCTGGGCGCGCGCGTCAGCGATCCGATCGACGCGCTCCGTCGTGCCACCCGTCGGCGGTATGCCTTCCGGAAAGAGATCCGCCGCCGATCGCGAGACCGCGAGTGCTCGGCGCGCCTGGGCGACCGCCGCAGGGCTCTGCTGCCGCGGCTGCCCGATCACGAGGGCCAACGCGGCGGCCATTGCGGCGAGACTCGCCATTCCGCCCACCGCGAGATAGATGACTTTGCCGGTTCGTTTGGGTGAGAGCGACGCGTCGAGAATGCGGCGATGACGCTCGTCGGAAAGCGGCACCGGCGCGACGGCAGAACGAATCGATTGCAGGAGCTCCCAATCGCGATTTGCCGCAACATCCGACTCTGCGCGGTCGAGCGCACGCCGAAGCCATTCGGCGCTCTCGAGCTCTTCGGGCGTCGGAGCCGCATCCGGATCCGGTACGTCCGCCGGCCGTCCGGCCTCGGGGGGTTTGGTTCGATCGGATTCGCTCATGATTCTCCTGCGCCCGGGTCTGGAGCAGCCATCGCCTTGCGCAGCGCGGTCATCGCTCGATGAAGTACCACGTCGAACGTGGCGGTCGACACGCCGAGCTCTTTGGCGACCTGCTCGCGCGGCCGCTCCTCGATGACGCGCAGCTGGATGGCGGCTGCATAGCGGGGGTGGATCTTTCGGAGTCCCTCTTCGAGCTTGGCACGGGCGGCGTCGAGATCGCGCTTCTCGATCCATGCGTCGGTGAGGCCGTCGCTCGCCAGGTCACGTTCCGACTCCTCGGCTTCCCGTTGCAGATCGTCGGGGCCGAAGAGCACTTCGCGGCGGCGGGCGCGGAGCAGGTCGATGGCGACGTGCAGCGCGACCATGCGCAACCAGGGATAGATCCCCGACCCTTGCCATTGAAACGTCTCCAGACGCTCGATGACGCGGGCATAGGTGTCGCCGAGCGCCTGCTCGGCGATGGTGGCGTTGCCGAGACGCGGCAAGAGCACCGACCGATAGAGCAGCGGCCCGAACCGCGTCAGGAGCAACCCGAGGGCTTTCCGATCACCCTGTTTCGCACGGGCCACCAGCGCCTGCTCGGTTTCAGGGCTCCAGGGCTCGGCTGCCACCGGGCGGACGATACACAAGCCAAGGCAGAAGGGAAAAACTTGGCCGGAGGTCAGCACCTCTTCGTGGAGACCTGCTTCTCCCCAACCAGCGACAGCCCATTGCACGAACCTAGAACGGCTCACCGGCGACAACCTTACAGGGCCGCTTCGCCCAAGCTCGCTAGAGGCTCCCGAGAGGGTTGATTGGAAGCCTTTCCTCCCGCGATGAGCCGATACCAAAAAAACAAAATCTCCCCGCTTCGCCGCCTCCCCGTTCAAAACCACCGGTTCAGGTCAGCGAGGCGATGCAGGTGAGCGCTCCGCGGCGTAACACGACCGCAGGCGGGCCGAAGGCCGCGCCGAGTAACGTGAACGCGAATGTGGTAGACCTCCGCACGATCGACCTCATGAGTTACGCCGCGCTCGACACCTGGACATCGCCCAAGGCGCTCGGCGGTCAGGCCGCGATCGCCCTGGGAACGATGAATTTCGGCAAACGCATCGACGAGCGCGAGGCGGTCCGGATCATCGCGCGAGCCGAAGAGCAGGGGATCGATTTCCTCGATACTGCCAACGTCTATGCCGATGGCGAGTCCGAACGTATCGTCGGTCGCGCCGTCGCGGGTCGGCGCGACCGATTCATCATCGCGACCAAGACCGGCCTGAACCGTGTGGAAGGGCGGCCGGAAGGGCTCGCAAGGAACCGCGTTCTTTCCGCTTGCGATGCCAGCTTGACCCGGCTCGCGACCGACTACATCGATGTTTACTATCTGCACGCGCCTGATCCGCGCACGCCCATCGAAGACACCCTGGCGGCGCTCGATAAGCTGCTTTCCGAGGGCAAGATTCGCGCGTGGGGCGTTTCCAACTACGCTTCGTGGCAAATCCTGGAGATGTTCCACCTCTGCGATCAGATGGGGCTCGTCCGCCCGGTGATCTCGCAGGTCATCTACAACCTGCTCATTCGACAAATCGACCACGAGTACACGAGATTTGCCGGCAAATATCGTCTTCATACGACC
This sequence comes from Polyangiaceae bacterium, assembly GCA_036395495.1. GTDB lineage: Bacteria > Myxococcota_A > Polyangia > Polyangiales > Polyangiaceae > DASWDH01. Next base: position 5,930 of record DASWDH010000038.1, on the reverse strand, counting down.
GTCTACAATCCGCTCGCCGGCGGCCTTTTATCGGGCAAGTACCCACCGGGATCGCAGTGGACGCGAGGATCCCGCTTCGACGACAACGCGATCTACCAGCGCCGTTACTGGTCGGAGAAGCTTCTCACGTTGGTGGAGTCGTACCGCAAGCTGGTGCCGGAGATGGATCTGGTGAAGTTCGCCTACGCGTGGACGAGTCATCGGCCCGGCGTCGATTCGATTTTGGTCGGTCCCGCTTCGGTCGAGCACCTCGATCGAGCGATCGAAGGGTGCCGCGAGACCTTGCCGCCCGAGCTCGGCAAGGGCATCGACGAGATCCACTTCGCCTTCGTCGGCACCGACGCCAACTACGCGAGGTAGCTTTGCTTCGGGAAGGAGCGAACGGGGCGATCGATCAGGTGCTCGCCCACTTCGCCGCGGAGGGTTACGCCCGCCTCGGACCGGTCATGACGAACGACGCGCTCGCTGCGCTTCGAAGGCGGACCGACGATCTGATGATGGGAAAAATCTCGTATCCCAATCTGTTCTTTCAACTGGACACCGAAACCGGCTCTTACGACGACCTGACGTTCGGTCGGGGGTACGAGGGCCCCTCGCTCGACTACCGAAAAATCGAGAAGCTCGAGAAAGACGACCTCTTTCTCGCCTGGATCCGAAACGCGCTTTTCGAGCGAATCGCGCGCTCGCTCATCTCCGGCCCCATCGCGCTTTACCGCGCCGTGCTCATGAGCAAGGGCAGCCGCGGCGGCACGGTTCTGCCGTGGCATCAGGACGGCGGGCTTTTTTGGGGGCTCGACCGCGATCCCATCCTGCAGATCTGGACGGCGCTCGATGATGCGCCCGAAGAAGCCGGATGCGTCGAGGTTCTGCCGCGAAGCCATTTGGCTGGACTCGCGACGCCCCTCGGCGGCGTCGTCCCCGAAGCTCACGTACGCCGTTGCCAAGCGAACGACCAGCGATTCGCTCTGCCGGCCGCAGCGGGCGAAGCGATCCTCCTTCACAATCACCTCTGGCACCGCTCCCTCGTCAACCGCACCGGACGAACGCGCCGCGCTTTCTCGGTCTGCTACATGAGCGCCGAAACGCGATGCACGCGAAAAAAGCGGTCCCCGCGGGAGTTCTTCGGCGTCTTCTCCTAGTGGCGCAGGCTACTCGAGCGAATTGAGTCTCGTGTGGCTGAAGTTTTTTACTCGGCACGAAATGGGTGGCGGTTCTTGATGAACAACGAGCGCATTCGCAGCCAAGTTCCCCTACAATCAGCGGCTCGGACGCCGAGTAACTCGAACACGAAGCCTGGCAGCTTCACCTGAGGAGATGAATATGGGACGGGCTCGAGCCGAATCGTATGCTCGCAACTACCAAGCGCACGGCGGGTACGGCGTTCAGACGAATGGTCACGCCAACGACGATCGCATGGGGCAGTACTGGCAGCAGGCGGCCATGCAAGAGGCGGCTCGCGTGGCGGAGGGGGAGCGACGTCGTCTCGAAGCCGAGATGCAGGCGAAACTCGACCAGGTAGGTGCCGAGCTCGAGCTCATCGAGTCCATCAATCGGCGCGAGGTTCGCGGGCTCAAGTGGCGCGTTTTCTTGATGTTCGTTTTGGCGGCGGCGATCGGGTCGGGCGCCGGATGGTTGTACAAAAAGAAGCTGAAGCCGCAGGCTGACCAGCTTCAAACGATCGTGCGCACCCAGCAGATCGAGCAAGACCGGCTCGGCATGCAGCTACGCGAGCAGACCGAAAAGACGCACGCCATCGAAGAGCACTACTTGGCCGCGAAGATGGAGCTCGATCGGCTGAAGCCCAAGGGGTCGGACGCAGCCAAATCCACGTCGAATGCCGCGCCCGCCGAACCGAAACAGGCCGCGCCGATCAAGTCGCCTTCGCCGCCGCCCCCGTCTCCCCCAGCTCCTGCCGCCGCTGCTGCCGCCAAGCCGCCCGCCGCGACGGCCACGCCGCCGAGCCCGCCGAAAAAGGTCTGCAACTGCAGGCCCGGCGACCCCATGTGCGGATGCATCTAAAGCGGACGCGTTTCCGGCCTCGCATGCGTTGACGCATGACCTCCGGCGGCTGCCGTGGCAGCTCCGAAGACGCGCGCCAATACCTGTCCGGTCGCGGTGGGGCGCCTGGCGATGTGGCGAGGCGCTCCCTCGGCGACGAGCAGGCCACCCTCGTCACCTCCTTCGGGTCCGAGCTCGACGACATGGTCGGCCGAAGCGATGACCGACGGGTGGTGCTCGACCACGACCAGCGTGTCGCCTCGCTCGACGAGCCGATAGAGAACGTCGATGAGCTTCATCACATCGCCCTGGTGCAATCCGGTGGTCGGCTCGTCCAAGACGTAGACGGTCGGCTCGTGCCGGGCGCTGGCCGTCAACTCCGCGGCGAGCTTGAGCCGCTGCGCCTCGCCACCGGAAAGCGTGTTCGACCCCTGGCCGAGCTGCACGTAGCCGACGCCGAGATCGGAGAGGGTCGCCAGTGGACGAGCGATGCGGGGGTGGACCCGAAACACGTCGGCCGCTTCTTCCGCGGTCAGCTTGAGCACGTCGCCAATGCCGAGACCGAGGTAGCGAACCTCTTGGGTCGCGGCGTCGAAGCGGCATGCGTTGCACGCCTCGCAAGGGGTGACGACGTCCGGCAAAAAGGACATCTCGTGCCAGATGACCCCCTGCCCTTCGCAGACGGAACAGCGTCCGCCCTTCGTGCTGTTGAAGGAAAAACGGGTCGGCGAAAACCCGCGCATCTTGGCTTCCGGAGTGGTGGCGAATAGCCGCCGCAGGTCATCCCAGATGCCCAAAAATGTCGCGGGAACCGAGCGCGGCGTCCGGCCGATGGGGGACTGATCGACTGCGACGGCGCGCGCGACGAGCGAGGCGCCGTTGAGCTTGCCGAATGCCAGGGGCTCGGGCGCAACCAGTCGCAGGGCACGGCGCAGCGCAGGGTAGAACACCTGCCGGACGAGGGTGCTCTTGCCCGAGCCGGAGACACCTGCCACGACCGTCATTTTTCCGACCGGGATGCGGAGATCGACATTCTTCAGGTTGTGGGCGCGCGCCCCGGTGAGCTCGATCACCCCCCGCGGCGGCGTGATGCCGAGATCGCGCGGTGGATGCACGCGGGGACCGGTGAACGCCCGCGCGGTCGGCGAGTCTGACTGCTTCAGCACATCGGCGGGCGGCCCTGCCGCCATGATGCGCCCGCCGTGCCGCCCACCCGATGGTCCGAGGTCCAAAAGGTAGTCGGCGGCTTGAATGGTATCTGCATCGTGTTCGACCACGAGGACCGTCGAGCCGGTATCGACCAGCGCGCGCAGATTGGCCAAAAGGAGCTGCGTGTCACGGCAGTGAAGACCGATCGTGGGCTCGTCGAGAACGTAGAGCGCGCCGGTGAGTCCCGAGCCGAGCTGCGCCGAGAGGCGAAGTCTCTGCATCTCACCTCCCGACAGCGTCCGGGCGGCGCGGTCGAGCGACAAATAGGTCAGTCCCACCTGTGACAAGAACTCGAGCCGCCGCACGAGCTCGGCCCAAGGAGCTTCGGCGATGCGCGCGCGCTCGCCCGAAAAGCGAAACGCTTTCACGCGCTCGAGGGCGCGCGCAACCGAGAGCGATACGATCTCGTGGTAGCGCGACCCCTCCAGGCGAACGGCGCGGGGCACCGGTGAAAGCCGCGAGCCTCCGCAGCTTCTGCACGGCTCCTTCTCCCCTTCCGCGGCGGCATCCGGTCCCCCTTCGATCCCGGCCCCTTCGCAGTCCTCACAGCGCCCTTGTTTGGTATTGAAGGAAAACCAGCGCGGGTCGAGCTCGGGCAACGCGAGTTTGCATCGGGAGCAGGTACGCTTGATCGAAAAGAGCCGCTCGCCCTCGGCGCTGCTCTCCTGCTTTCGAATTTTGACGGCCCCTTGCCCGAGGGAAAGCGCTCGCTCGAGCACGCCGCGCTCGAGCGAAGCAAGCCGGCCCCGATGGACGACCAGCTCGATGGTGTGCTCTTTCGTTTTGGCAAGGCGGGGTGGCGAATCCGTAGCCACCAGGCGCCCGTCGGCCCACGCTTCGGCGATCCCCATGCGCGCGGCCGAGGTGAAAAGATCGAGGTAGGTGCCTTTTCGCGCCTGCACCGCCGGAGCCAAGAGCGTCCGTTCCCCTTTGATCGCGCGAAGGTCGGCCAAAATCGTCTCGAGATCGAGCGTTGCGATCGGCGCGTCGCACTTGGGGCAATGTGGTTGGCCGAGCTTGGCGAACATGAGTCGGAGATAGTGCGCGACCTCGGTCACGGTCGCCACCGTGGAATTCACGCCCGCGCGCGTGGTCCGCTGCTCGAGGGCGATCGACGGCGGGACACCGGTCACCCGATCGACGTCGGGCCTCGGCATGGTCGGAAGGAACTGCCGTGCGTAGGGGGTCAGCGTCTCGAGAAATCGGCGCTGGCCTTCGGCGAACACGACGTCGAACGCGAGGGTGCTCTTGCCCGATCCGCTCGGCCCAGTCACCACGACGAGCTGGCCGCGCGGAAGCTGGCAGGAGACCTCCCGCAGGTTGTGCTCGCGCGCGTGCTCGACCACGATCGCGCGGGTTTCGCTCACGCCGCGCACAGGCCGTTCGTCGCGCCGAGTAACAGGACCGTCGGAGCCGATGCCGCGAAGGGCGATGGCGGTGGCACCTGTGCCGCGCTGAATCGACGCCGGCGTGCCTTGCGCGACAATCATGCCTCCGCCACTGCCCCCACCGGGACCGAGGTCGATGATCCAGTCGGCTGCTCGCATGACCGCGAGATCGTGCTCCACGACGAGGACGCTCGCGCCGGCTTGCGCGAGGGCGCGGAGAGCTCGGATGAGTTGCTCGACATCGGCCGGGTGCAGCCCTGCACTCGGTTCATCGAGTACGACGAGCGCACCGGTTTGATCTTCGGTCAGCGCGCGCGCGAGTTTGACCCGCTGGGCCTCTCCTCCGGACAGCGTAGCCAGGGGTTGCCCGAGCGGGAGATACCCGAGGCCGAGTGCGGAAAGAGGGCCGAGCGTCCGCCTGATCGCGGGATCCTGTTTGAAATGCTCGAGCGCCTCGTCCACGGTTCGCTCGAGCGTTTCGGCGACGGTCCAGCCACGGTGTCGCACGGCGAGCACGTCGTCCTGGAAGCGACGGCCACGGCAACTCGGACAGACCAGCGCCACGTCGGCGAGAAACTGCATTTCGACCGTTTCGTAGCCTTCACCCGAACACGCTTCGCAACGCCCCCCTGCAACGTTGAAAGAAAAGTGCGACGGACCGAAACCGCGGACGCGCGACTCGGGTTCGGCTGCGAAGCGAGCTCGCCAGTGGTCCCAAGCCTTGGTGTACGTGGCGGCGTTGCCCCGTGAGGTTCGTCCGAGGGGGGACTGATCGACGAGCGTGACTTTGGCGATGGCGTCGCCACCCTCGATCTCGTCGTGCGGTCCCGGCGTTTCGACGTCACGAACGCCCTTCGCGCGCGCCAGCGCTCGGTACACGACGTCCTCTGCGAGCGTGCTCTTGCCGGAGCCGCTCGGACCGGTGATGGCGCACACGACGCCGAGGGGGATCTCGACGTCGAAGCCTTTCAAGTTGTTGGCGCGCGCGCCGCGCACGACCAGGCGACCGGTGGGCCGGCGCGGCGGCGAGGCGTCGATTGGGATTTCCGCGCGCGCCAGCGCGCGTCCGGTCGGCGAGTCCTCGCGTCGCTCGAGCTCCGCCGGGGTACCGTCGAACATGAGCCGACCGCCCTCCGCCCCAGCGCCCGGTCCGAGCTCGAGGACGCGGTCCGCGCTGCGCACGACCCATGGATCGTGCTCGATCACCAGCACCGTGTTGCCGCCGCGCGCGAGATCCTGCATCGCGCGGGCGAGCGGAGGAACGTCGGTCGGGTGCAGACCCACCGTCGGCTCATCGATGACGAACAGCGCCCCGGTGAGTGAGCTGCCGAGGGC
>DASWDH010000037.1:0-3130 GCA_036395495.1 Polyangiaceae bacterium | reverse complement strand
CGACAACGAAGAGCACGCTCTCTTGCTTCTCGGCAGAAAAGGACTGGAAAAGGACTGCGTGATCGACACCTGCAGGGGTGCATCCTTCGGTCGATGGTTCCGCACTGTTTCGCACCTTACGCTAGCCATGGAGACAGCGTGGGCTGACAAGACGCGCGGCGGCACGTCGAACGCGAGGGAAGATTCCAGCGGCCACATGCGGCGTCCGTCGCCGCACCCGCAGGCTCGGAGTTTCGCAGTAGCACCGGAGGAAAGCCGTCACCGGGCTCAGCAAAAAAACCGGGAAGACGCCCGTAAAGGGCGTGCACCTAGGGAAAATAACGGTGAGCCCCGGACGCTCCACCGGTCTATAAGGGCGCGATTCCAAAGGGATCGCGCCCTTTTTCTACGCGGGGCGTTCGGCGCCACGAGAAAAAAATCCGCTTGACCTTGCACCCTCAGCGGAATGGGTTATAGTCCTACTGTAATTGAGCCGCGGGCGCTCGCCCAGCTCAACTTCCGCCCACACAGGAGGACACCCGTGGCAATCGAGCTTCCCGCAGTTCGCATCCTCATCGTCGACGACGATCGAGCCATCTGTGACTATATGCAGACGCTGCTCGAACGCGACGGATACCAGGTCAAAACGCTCAGCGACCCAACGCAGGTCGAAACCGAAATTCGTCAAGGGGGGTACCACCTTCTCATTTTGGACCTCATGATGCCGCACCTCGATGGCATCGAGGTGCTCAAACGCATTCGCGAGATCGACACCGATCTCGCGGTCGTGATCTTCACGGGCTATCCAAACCTCGAGTCGGCGGTTGCATCGATGAAGCTCGACGCGGTCGACTACATCAAGAAACCGTTCAACGTCGACGAGTTTCGTGAGGTGCTGGCGCGGGTCATGCGCAAGAAGGGCCTTGCTCGAACACCCGAAGAGCAGCTGCACAAAGTCATCGGCGACACGATCCGCAACTTGCGCAAGGAGAAAGATCTCACGCTCAAGCAGATGTCCCGGCGAACGGGCCTCAGCGTGTCGCTCCTCTCCCAGATCGAACGCGCGGAGTCGTCCGCTTCGATATCGTCGCTCTACAAGATCGCGCTCGCGCTCGAGTCGCGTATTCAAGACCTTTTCGGATCGTATTGACCGCGGCAACGGCGCCGGCTTGACACGCTTCGGCTTGGCCGACATAGTCCGCGCCTCGCTCGTCGAGCGATTCATCGACCATCGCCGGAGTAGCTCAGTCGGCTAGAGCAGGCGTTTCATACGCGCCGGGTCGGGGGTTCGATTCCCTCCTCCGGCACCAGCGCCGTTCCACATAGTCCTTCCAGGCCTTGTGTACGGCGCTCGTGCTTTTCGGGGCTCTGCCCCAAAGCCCTCATCAGCGGACGACGGGGTTCGTCATGTCGAAGGTGATATTCCATCGCATCGAAGGTCCGGGAATGCTCGGGGGGAACGGCGCGAACGGGGCGGCGTGGATGACGGCCGAGCGGACGTTTTCGTCGAATTCGGGAACACCGCTCGCGCGTGCGACGCGGACCTGGTCGACGTGCCCGTCGCTGTAGATGACGAGCGATACGATCGCCCGGCCCTGCTTACCTTCCAGGCTCGCTGCCTTGGGAAATGCATTGGCCCACAATGGATGAATCTTCGCCATGACGCTGCGCCGGTAGGCCGAGATGCGGGGGTCGGCGTCCGAGAGGCCGGAGAACGGGCCTGATCCACCGCCGAACGGCGCGGCGCGCGACCCCGGACCCGCTTCACCGCCCGAGCCTGTCGGACCCGAGCCCTCTTCACCGCCGGAGCCTCCGGCGGGCACACCGCCGGCGGTGCTCGCATGCACGAGCGACTGCACCGTTGCCGCGACCTCCTGCTCGCTGTCGACGGTATCGCGGGGGCGCCCCGACTGCTCGGCGGGGATCGACGGAGGGCCTTCGATGACCAGCGGGCGTCCCATCGCCACGGCAGCGGACGTGCGGTGATCGCGCCCCGGCGTGCCCTGTAGCACGCCGGGGCCCGGCGATTTTCGATCTCCACCCGGGTTGCCGCCGCCAGGGTTGCGCGCTGGCTCGAACTCGCCAGAACCGAGCGCGGGTCCGCCAACCATCGAACCAAGCACACCCGCACGCGGCGCGCGCAAGGCTCCCCGACTCGGATTGGAATCAGCAGAGGGGCGACGCTCCGCGACGTGACCGGACCCGGTGGCGATGAACACGAGGTCCATGGGGTGCGTCGTCGCGCGGCGATCCTCGTGGGAAGCGCGATCCTTGGAAGTATCCAGCCTCTGAATCTGATCGCGATCGATGCGGCTGCTGAGCTCGCGCGTGAGCGTCAATCCATCATCGCGGTCGGCCAGATTGAGTGCTGCGCTGTCGACGCGCTGGGACCCGCCGCGCCCACGACGATCCATGTCGGGGCGCGCGAACGGCTCGCCTCCACCAGGTTCCACCTCATCCGTCGGAAAAGGCTCTTCCGCCGATGCCTCCCCGAGCGCGGGTCCGAAATGAACGGTCGGCAAGTTGAGGGGGGCGACGTCAACCGCTACCTCATCCGCTGGTGCCAGCGTCGATGCCGATACCGGGGCACCGGCGCCGAGCCGCATCGACACCAGCCATGCGCCCGCCCCGACGACGAGCAAGTGCCCGAGTAGTGAAGCCACGAACGAGGTTGCGCCGATCATCTGCGGCTGCAACGAACGGCTCATCACGTGAGAAGCACCTCTCGTTTATCGTGCTTCGCGGGGGCGATCGACGCAAGCGACAGCCTCCGCACGACATTGGCGGTGGTCAGTCTGGCGATCTCCTCGGACGTGACCTGCCGCAACTCGGCTAGGAACTTGGCAGTGTGGACGATGTACGCCGGCTCGCACACTTTGCCACGCAACGGAACCGGCGAAAGAAACGGACTGTCCGTCTCGATCAAAATGCGCTCGGAAGGAGCGAATCGAGCGGCCTCGCGGATGGGCTCCGCGTTCTTGAAGGTCAAGATGCCGGAAAAAGAAAGGTCGAAGTCCAGCGCCAGAGCACGCTCGGCAAACAGCCGGTCCTCCGAAAAGCAATGGATGATGCCGCCTACGTCGCGCGCATTTTCTTCCTCGAGAATAGCGATGGTGTCAGGCGCTGCGCTTCGGGTGTGAATGACGAGGGG
>DASWDH010000036.1:0-7829 GCA_036395495.1 Polyangiaceae bacterium | reverse complement strand
GCACTTGCGTCGCCTCGAAATTTCGCGCCGTGCGGGTGCCGCCGTTCACGGGCGATGAGGTCATCGTGCACAAGACCGTCTCTTTCTGAGGCTCAGACCCTGGCCGAGCCGGTCAGGAGGTCGACGCGCACGCGCGTTCCGCGACCAGGCAGCGAATCGAATTCGATGCGACCGCCGTGCTGGTCCACGATCTTGCGGACGATCGATAGGCCGAGTCCGGTGCCCGCTTCTTTGGTTGTGAAAAACGGGTCGAAGATCTCGGGAAGAATGCTGGGGTCGATCCCCGGTCCGGTGTCGGCGATTTCGATCGATATCGACGATCGCGACGAGCTCACCTTCACCGAAAGCGTCCCTTCCTCGGGCATCGCGTCGAGCGCATTCACCAGCAGATTGATGATCACCTGGCGAAGCTTCTCCGAGTCACCGGTGGCGATGCACCCAGCGGCGATGTCGGTCAGGAGCTCGACGTGGTGGCTGTTCAGGGCTTCGGCTTGGAACTCGAGCACCTCGCGCACGAGCTGGGCGACATCGACCGGTTCGTGGCGGATGCCGCGCGGCCTGGCGAGCTCGAGAAACTCGGTGAGCAGCCGCTCGAGACGCCCAATCTCCCCTTCGATGATCGTGACGCGCGAGCGCATCGTTTCTCGCGCCTTTTCGTCGGCCAATCGATCGAGGCCGCGCGTCAAAAGGTGAAGCTGCAACACCGCCGCGTTCAGAGGATTTCGCACCTCGTGCGCGAGACCGAGGGCGAGCGAGCCCATCGCCGAAAGCGCCTCCGCGTCAGCGGCGCGGCGTTCGAGTGCGCGGCGCTCGGTCACGTCGAGGCCGATCCCGTAGACGAGGTCGAGCTCGCCGCGCGCATCGCGAACCCCCGAGAGGTGCCAGCGGATGCGGCGCACGCCACCCCTTCCGTCGAGAAACCCCGCCTCGACTTCCACGCCGTGAGGAGCGGGGACGCGCGGCTGCTCCGCATCGCGCGCTCCGGCCACGGCCTGCGCGAAGCGGTCACGATCCTCGGGCGCGACGAAACGCTGAACGAAGGGTTCGCCGGTCGCGGTGGCCGCCGGGAGCGCGGCGAGCGCGGCAACCCGGGGGTTGATGAGGGCGACCTTGCCGTCGTGATCGAGCGCCAAGATCAGCACGTCGGCTGCCTCGACGAGCGCGCGGTAACGGCGTTCGAGCTCTTCGCGCTCGCGTTTCAACGCGACCTTCGCGAGCGCCTGCTCGACGGTCGAGATGAGCTCTTCCGGTCGGAACGACTTCAGCACGAAGGCGAAGGCTCCCGCGCGCAGCGCGGAGATGGCGCTGTCCACCGTGGCAAAGCCGGTGATGAGGATGATCTCGCCGAGCGGCGAAGCGGCACGAAGCGGGCGAATCAGGTCGACGCCGCTGGCGTCGGGAAGCTTGACGTCGACGATGGCGACGTCGAACCCTTCTCGGTTCGCCGCTCGCACGCCCGATTGCCCCTCCGGAGCACAGGTTACCTGCACTTCGAGCTCGCGAGCTCCCTCCAGGATGTCGGCGAGGTTGGCCGCGAGGTCCAGATTGTCGTCGATCACCAGCACGCGGGCAGCCATGCTAACTAGGCTCTTCTCGGATGAAGTTCATCGACGAATGCCAAGTTCGCGTGGTGGCCGGCGACGGCGGGAACGGAGTCGTCGCGTTTCGGCGCGAAAAGTACGTGCCTCACGGCGGCCCCTCGGGCGGAGATGGCGGGCGGGGCGGCGATGTCGTTTTCATCGGGGATCCCGGAATGTCCACATTATACGACTTGGTGCATCAGCACACGCTCCGCGCCGAACGCGGCGAACATGGCCAGGGCAAGGACTGCTACGGCCGGGCGGGCAAGGATCTCGAGGTGCGAGTTCCGGTGGGAACACAGGGGTTCGACCCGGCGACCGGCGAGCTCGGCTTCGATATCGTCGAAGCCGGGCAGCGCGTCGTCGTGGCGCGCGGCGGACGAGGTGGCCGAGGCAACATCCACTTCGCAACGCCGTACGATCGGGCGCCCCGCCGCGCCGAACCAGGAGAGCCGGGCGAATCGAAGGACCTTCGACTCGAGCTCAAAGTGTTGGCCGACGTGGGGATCCTCGGCTTTCCCAATGTGGGCAAGAGCACGTTCATCCGCGCGGTGTCCCGGGCAACTCCGAAGGTAGCCGATTATCCCTTCACGACGCTCGTGCCCCACCTCGGCGTGGTGTCGATTGGCGAGGACCCCGGCGATCGTCGGACCTTCGTCGTCGCCGACATTCCCGGTCTCCTACCCGGCGCCAGCGCGGGTGCTGGCCTCGGCACGCGATTCTTGAAACATCTCGAACGCACACGCGTCTTCTTACATCTCATCTCGCTCGATCCAGCTCCGGATCGCGAGCCGATGCGCGATTACCTGGCGCTTCGCAAAGAGCTCGCAAGCTTCGACCCCGAGCTCGCGGCGCGTCCCGAGATCGTGGCGCTGACGAAAGCGGATCTCCCCGATGTGCGCGAGGCCTACCCTGCCCTCAAGGCCAAGTTTCGCAAGAAGAAGCTCGACCTTTTGCTCTTGAGTGCCCCCACACGCCGAGGCGTCGACGAGGTGGTCCGGGCTCTCGCCAAGGAGTTGGGGCGACCTTCGCCGTGACGGGCGTTTGTGCTAGGCACCATCGAGATGCGATTCGAATCCATCGTAGGCCAGAGCGGAGCCATCGGGACGTTGGAGCGTGCGCTCCGGACCGGCAAAATCCATCACGCCTATCGGTTCGAGGGGCCGAGCGGCGTTGGTAAGGAGCTCACGGCGTTCGCTTTTGCGCAGGGCTTGGTATGCAACACGCCTCCGCCATCGGGCTGGATCCACTACGCGTGCGGCAGCTGCAGCGCTTGTGCGCGTGCCGTCACTCTCTCGCGCGACCCTCCGCACGTGCCGCTCCACCCCGACGTCACTTTGCTCGAACGGGGACTGTATCCGCCGGAATCATTGCGTCGCGCGCGCCCGGAGCTGCAGGACATCTCGGTGGACCAGATCCGGCGGCTCGTTCTCGAGAGAGCGAACTTTCCGCCCCACGAGGGTCGCGCACGCGTATTCCTCGTTCGTCGGGCGCACGAGCTCTCGATGGCCGCGGCGAACGCGCTGCTCAAGACTCTCGAGGAGCCTCTCGGTCACACGTTTTTCGTTCTGCTGACCGATCGCGGCAACGACCTGCTCACGACTATCCGCTCGCGCACGCAGGTCGTACGCTTCGCGCACCTCACCGACACCGCGGTCCAAACCATACTCGAAAAGGACGGCGTCGCGCCGGACGTCGCCAAGGCGGCAGCCGAGCTTGCAGGCGGCAGCGTCACGACCGCGCTCGCGCTCGCCGATCCCGAAGCCACCAAGGAACGGCGTGCTTTCATCGAGAGTGCGATCGGAGCCGCACGCGCGCCCGATCTCGCCGCCGCGCTGTCCCTCTCCGACGCGCGGGCCCGAGACAAAGACGTCCTTCTCGATCGGCTGGGCGCGCTATCGGCGTATTTGGCAAGAACGGCGCGGACGGTCCTCGACAAGGACCCCGACAAAGCGACACGCGCCGCCCGAGGCTACGACGTGGTGGTGCGCGCGATCGACGAGCTCGATCGAAACGGCTCACCGGCCCTCGTGCTCGAAGCCATGGTGGCGCGGCTTCGACAGGAGATATAGTTCACCCGTGCGAACGCTGGCTCTCCTCCTCATCGGCATGGCCGGCGCGGCCCCCAAGCCCAGCGATGAGCCCCCGCCCCTGCCCCCGCCGCTCATCACGCTTCAGGTCGACGCACCGGATCCGATCGGACCCTGGAAGATGGTGGTCATGAACAAGGGGGAAATTCCCGTTCGCCTGGCCGCCGACGGACGTTTGCTCACCCTCGAGCTGCCTCCCCGCGCGGACACCGATGCCGATCGCCGCAAAAAGCGCCGGGCACCCCCGGCGCCCACGGTTTGCAAGCTGCCGCCGCCCCTCAGGCCGTCGGGCGTGGCCGAGGATCGCGCGGTCGTGCTCGCAGCGGGCGCGCGCTACGAAGAAGTCTTCAGTCCGGCGCTTTACTGCTTCGGCGATTCGGCGACGAAGGGGCTCGTGCCCGGCACTCCGATCGTGGCAAAGCTCGGGTTCTCGGTCGCAGCGCCGAAGGGGGCGCGAAAGGCGCCTCCGCCTCGCCCTCCGTTCGTCGTCGAACCGGCGGTGCGCAATCCCACCGTCTCCGGAATGAAGGAGCTCGTCTCCGATTCGTTCACGATCTCGGCTGCTGCACCGCCCGCAGGGGCGAGCGCACAGCCGGCGCAAGACGACACCGATCCGAATGGCCCCAAGCTCGAGCTCCTCGTGCCTCCGCGCGTAGACACACCCGACGAGCGCACGGTCTCCATGACGATCACGCTCAAGAATACGGGAGGGCGGTCGGTCCCGATTCACATTCGTCGCGACAACCTGATGTTCGACATCGATGGGCCGAGCGGTTCCGCTCACTGCGGTCAGCCTGCCGAACGACGAATGGTGCCGAACGAGATGTTTTCGGCCCTCGCGCCTGGAACATCGAGGGCGATCAGCGTGTGGGTCGGTGAGATGTGCCCCGACGTCACCTTCGATCGACCAGGCCTCTATCGAATCCGTGCGAGCCTGGCGTTTCCCCCCTCCGGCCAGCCCGAGACGGCGCGCGGCTGGAAGCAGACCGTCGTCGCCAAGGATCCGGTTTTGGTACGCGTCCGCCAGGGGCGCCTTCCGTTCTATGCGGCTCCGCCGCAGGTGTTCGGCGGTCCACAGTAATCTTCCTGCTCGATCCCACCATGACTGATGCCTATCCGGTAACGATCACATTCGATGTGAACTGGGGCGACATGGACGCCTTCGGGCACGTCAATAACGCCCGCTACTTCACCTGGTTCGAATCGTGTCGTACGGCGTACTTCGTCCGACTCGGCCTCCGCATGGACCGGCCGTCTTCGCTCGGCCCCATCGTGGCCCGCCTCACGTGCGATTACATTGCCCCAGTCACATATCCGGCGAACCTGACCTGCGGGGTACGCGTCGTGAAGATCGGAAACACGAGCTTTACGATGGCCTATGCGCTGTGGCCAACCGGCAAACCCGAGCAGCTCCACGCCCGCGGCGAAAGCGTCGTCGTGCTCCTCGACTACGTCACGAACCACAAAGTCCGCGTGCCCGACGACATGCGCCGCGCGATCGAGGAGATCGAACACCCCTCGCACCCCTCACACACCAAGACGCCCTAGGCCGGCCGCAGCGTCGTCTCTCGAACTGGTAGGTCGAGCTGACTGTCGCGTTGGATTTTACAGGGAGGCGGGGGGGCGGGGATTTTTTTGGGTGGGTGCTCGGATGGCTTCGTGGGAACATCGCGTCCCCACTGGCTGAAAAAAAACAAAAAAATCCCCGCCTCCTCGCCTCCCTGTGAATTCTTCCTAGCCAGTCAGAACGGCGGGGTCATCGGAACGGTCGGCTGGAGGCGACAGGAATTAGACGGGTTACACGGGGATGATGCCGCGGCGGCGGGCGGGGCGCTCGACGTGTTTGTTTTTGGAGAGCTCGAGACCCCAGGCGATGGCGCGCCGTGTATCGCGTGGATCGATCACGTCGTCGACGAGTCCCCATCCGCCCACTCTGTAGACGTCGATACGCGCCTCGATCTCGCGGACGAGCTCCCGTTTCGCGTCGTCTGGCGGCTTGTCGTCGCCGAACAGCTTCTTGGACAAGATGCCGACCATTCCTTCGGCGCCCATCACGCTGATCTCGGCGGTGGGCCACGCCACGATGAGGTCGGGCTCGAACGCGCGGCCGCACATCACGTAGTACCCTGCCCCATATGCCTTGCGCACGACGACCGTGATCTTCGGCACCGTGGCGGCGCTCATCACGTGGAGCATCTTGGCGCCGTGACGGATGATCCCCTGGGCCTCGACTTTAGTGCCCACCATGAAGCCGGGCACATCCTCGAGAAAGACCAGCGGCAATCGAAAGGCATCGCAGATTTGCATGAAGTGCGCAGCCTTGTCGGCCGCGTCGCTATCGAGGATGCCCCCGAGCCAGTTGGGCTGGTTGGCCACGATACCGACCGGTCGCCCGCCGAACCGGGCCAGACAAGTGATCACGTTTTTGGCGAAGCGGGGCTTGATGTCCAGAATATCGCCCCCGTCGACGATGGCACGAATGAGCCGGTACATGTCGTAGGGCTTGCGGGTCGATTCGGGCAAGAGATCGAGCAGGCTCTCCTCCCGCCGATCGACGGGATCCGCGGTGGCCGAGATCGGCGGATCTTCCTCGCAGGATGGCGGGAAAAACGAGAGGTACTTCTTGATCGCCGCCACGCATTCGGCATCGGTCGCGAACTCGCCATCCCCCACGCCGCTCACCTCGCTGTGGAGCTTGGACCCGCCGAGCTCCTGCTCGCTCACCTCTTGTCCGGTCACCGCCTTGACCAAGGAAGGACCGCCGAGCGCCATCGAGCCGATTCCCTTCACCATCGGTACGTAATCGGCGAGCCCCGGAATGTAAGCCGTGCCGGCGGCGCCCGGGCCGACCATGGCCGCGACCTGTGGAACGACCCCGGACATCAACACCTGCTCGCGAAAAAGGTGCCCGGTGCCCGCGAAGAGCGAGACCGCGTCGGGATGGCTCGTATCGGCGTCGATGCGGGCCCCTCCCGAATCGATGAACCACACGATCGGGCAGCGCGCGCCGAGCGACATGCGCCGCATCCGGGTGACCTTCTCCTCGCCGGTGTAGCCGATCGTGCCCCCCTTCACCGTGAAGTCGTAGGCGGCGGCGCACACGATTCGGCCCTCGACGCGACCGAAGCCGCAGACGACGGCATCGGCAGGCGGCTTGTCCTTGCCTTCCGGGCCGGCGAACATGCCCATCTGCGTGCCGTGCATTCCGACTTCGAAATAGAGCGCATCGTCGAAAAACATCGCCAGGCGCTCTCGCGCGGTGAGCTTGCCGCGCGCGTGCTGTCGTTCGACCCGCTCGGCACCGCCCATCTGACGGATAGCTTCGCGTCTCGCCTCGAGATCGCGAATGAGCTCGCGCATGTTCATGCCGAAAGGCCCAAGATCGCGCGGGCCTGCTCGACGGTCGCGACCTTTCGCCCCACGTCGCGAACCATCCGAACGGCGACATCGCAGAGCTCGCCGTTGGAGCGTGCCATGGTTGCGTCAGGCAGATAGAAATTGTCCTCGAGGCCGCAGCGCACGTTACCCCCCATGACCAGCGCGGCGGAGATCATCTTCCAACCGCAGCGCGAGATCCCGATGACCTCCCACTCCGACCCGGGCGGCATCACTTTGGTCTGCAGCTGCAATGCCTCGACGAGAGGCGGCAGCCCTCCGAGGACATTCACGATGAACGAGAACTGAAGCGGAGGCTTGAGGACGCCCATGTCGAGCAGCGGCCAGACGCCGTGGGTATGGCCGATGTCGAAGCACTCGAGCTCCGGTTTGACGCCGGCCTCGTTCATCGCCGACAAGAGCTCGATGATCTTGCCGTACGTGTTGGGGAAGACCATGTCGAAGACGAATTTCTTCTTTTGCCCGGAGTATTTCGAATAATTCATCGTGCCCATGTTGAGCGCGGCGATCTCGGGGCGACTCTCGCGGACGTAGGTCTTCTGCTCGGTCACGTCCTCGAGGATCGTGCCCGTCGAGTAGTTGAGGATGATCGGACAGCGCGACCGGACCTCTTCCTTGATCTTGGCGAAGACGGCAGGGGCGAACGTCGGCGAGCCGTCGTCGTTGCGCGCGTGGATGTGGACGACGCTCGCGCCGGCGTCGTAAGCGCGCTTGGCCTCGTCGGCGATCTCGGCCGGCGTGTAGGGGATGCCCGCGCATTGCT
>DASWDH010000035.1:0-6012 GCA_036395495.1 Polyangiaceae bacterium | reverse complement strand
AGACGAGCATGTGAAGCGCCCGGGGGGTCGTCCCCATGAGATGAAAGGCCCAAACGAGGATACCCGCTCCGGCGAGTAGATCGGCCACCCGCCACGGCTCGAACTTCGCGGTCGACACCAGAAACTGCGCATCGGCGGGTTTCATCAGCACGAAATCGAGCGTGCCCTTGCGGATGTGCTCGACGACAGCGGTGAGCGATGGATTGACCGCGCCATCGAGCACCGCCTTCAGCAGCGTGAACCACCCTACGACGACGAGCACCTGCTCGTAGCTCCAGCCGGCAACGGGAGGACGACCGTGCAGGGCGACGTAGAGAGGAACGATGCCGAGCGCGTTCCAAACCACCGAAAGGACGCCTTGCACGAGAAAATCCCATCGATACTGGGCCCCGAGGGTCAGGGACATTCGCAGCTGGAGCAGGAGCAAACGCAGATAGCGTCGCAATCAACCTCCGAACGCGCCGAACCGGCGCAATCCTGCACGCCAGACGACGAGCGCGACCAGACCGGAAGCGAGGCAGTAGATCCACTGCACGACGAGCCCCCGCGCGATCTCGGCTGGTCCTGCCAACCCGAGCAAGATCTCGACGGGAAAGCTCAACATATAGCGAAAGGGGAGCCCGTATGTCGTCGCGCGCACCCACTCCGGAAAAAGCTCGAGCGGCAACAGGTAACCCGAGAGCAGCATGAAGCAGGCCAGCCAGATCTCGAAAATCGAGTACGAGCTTTCCATGAAAAAGCTCAAAGTGCCGATCGCGGTCATCACGAAAAACGTGATGAGCCACGCACCCGAGAGCGACAACAAGAGCGCGGCGACGGCGAGCGGCTCGCGCGGAAGCTGGCCGGCGCCGCTCGCCATGGCGATGATCATCATCGGAACCGCGAGCACCGTACGCAGCGGGATGGCCGCAATGTTGTCCGCCGAGTAGACGACGAGCGGGTGAATCGGCTTGAGCAGCCGGGTCGCCAGCGCGCCGCTCTTGATTTCCTGGATGAGCTCCCACACCACCCACGAGCCGGTGAGCTGCCGCACGACCACGGTCGCCAGAAAGTAGCCGACGAATTCCCGCTGGCCGAATCGGCCGACCGGTGCGGTCGCCGCGACGGCCGACCACAGAGCTAGGCTGACGAGCGGCATCGTCATCGTGAGCATCCACACCAGCATTTCCGCCCGATAGGCAACCGCCCCGGCGAAACCGACCCGGAGCAGCGTCGGATACGCGCGCAGCACCCTCACGCACCCTCCTCGGCGGTGCGTGCGAAGAGCTCGCGCAAGACCTCTTCCAGGGGGGGATCTTCGATGGTGAGATCGTGGAGCTTGGGATCGAGCAGCAGATGCGCGACCGCGTCCCTGACCTCCTGCTGGGGCACGCGCACGACCGCTTTGATGCTGTCGTATTCGGTCACCGTGCCGATTCGCTCGAGGGCGGCGCGATCCGGGCGCTCCGTGTAGCGAAGCACGATCGACTTGTCGGGCCGGATCGTTTGCACGAGTTTGCGAAGATCACCGTCGTAGCAGAGGCGCCCCCTATCGATGACGATGACCCGCGGACAGAGCGCGGCGACGTCGTCCATGTAATGGGAAGTCAAAAGTGTGGTGGCGCCGGTCCGCTCGTTGTAGTCGCGGATGAAATCACGCACGGCGAGCTGCATCGAAACATCGAGCCCGATGGTGGGCTCGTCGAGGAAGAGCACTTCGGGGCGGTGCAACAGCGCCGCCGCGAGCTCGCATTTCATGCGTTCGCCGAGCGATAGCTGGCGTGTCGGCTTGGATGCGATTTCGGAGATCCCCAAGAGCTGGTCGAGCTCCTTCATCGTTTGCTCGAACCTGTCCCGGTCGATGTCGTAGATAGCCCTGTTTTGCGCGAACGTCTCGACCGGAGGAAGATCCCAGATCAGCTGCTGCTTTTGCCCCATGACCAGCGTGATCCGCTTCAAAAACCAGTACTCGCGCAGCTGGGGTTTGTGGCCCGCCACGGTGACCGCCCCCGACGTCGGGTGCAGCAGTCCGGCCAGCACTTTGAGCGTCGTGGTTTTGCCGGCTCCGTTGGGCCCGAGAAAGCCGACCCGTTCGCCCGGCTCGATGCGGAAGGAGAGATCGCGGACGGCGTGAACCGTTTCGTATTTTCGATGAAAGACCGAGCGAACGGTGTTCCATAGCCCAGCCTGACGGCTATGCACGCGGTAGTCTTTGGAAAGCGAGGCCACCTCGATACCGCGCTCGCTGGTCATGCCGGCGTGCCCCGAGCGCTCGCCGCGCAGCGAAAACCGAGGTTCGAAAAGCGAGCGGTGGGGGGAAAGCCGTTCCGGCCGAGACAGCTCACGCTCCAGCGCAGTGTGTTCCACGCGCCGCCGCAGGTGGTGCGGCGCTCGGGCTCGTCGGACGACTCGCTGGGGGGCTCGTCTTCCGGGTTCGCTCCCCATCCGCGGAACGGATCGGAGCACCATTGCCAGACGGACCCCACCAGATCGCGCACGCCGTACGGGCTTGCTCCTTTCGGGAAGATGCCGATGGGAACGGTGCTCCGCGGGCCGACGCCTCGCATTCCGCAGGCATCGTCCTGCCAATCGTCGCCCCACGGGTACCTGCGAGCGTCCGTCCCCCGCGCGGCTTTCTCCCACTCCGCCTCGCTCGGCAGACGCGCGCCGCGGAACGCGGCGTACGCCTCCGCCTCGTAGAAGCTGACACCCACGACGGGGTGGTTGGCAACGAGATAGGCCTGCCACTCTTCCTCGCCCCAGAAGCGCGGCCTCTCGACGCGCTCCGAGGTGCGCCAGCTCCAGCCGGCGTCGCACCAGAATTGCCGATCGCCGTAGCCACCCGCTTCGATGAAAGCGGCAAAAGCAGCGACCGTCACGGGGTAGCGATCGATGGCATAGGCGGCTAGCCGAGCCTCACGAGGCGGCTCCCCCATGGCAAACGGTCCCGCAGGGATCGTGACCCGATCGGTGTCGACCGCGCGCCTGTCGCCATGCTCCGCGAGCGCGTGGGCCGCGTCGATGCGCTCGCCGAGTGGGGCAAGCGAATTTTCGATGACCGTAAGCAAACCCGTTGTGAAGGACATGGTCGGGAGCGGGGCGGTGACCCTCCGCCCCCGATTACCACGGCCGGGCTGGAACCATTCAAGTGTCGTGATGCGCTTTGTGATTCACCAGCCCGGCGCTCGCATCAGTGAGATGGATGATTGGGGTACTCTTCGGCCTCGTCGGTCCGTTGAATAGGACCTTGCGGTCGCTGGCTCTGGCGCCGGTGACCCCCTTCGCGCCCAATCTCGGCCATGTGCGCCCGGTCCCCGCTGACCGACTGGCCACCCTCTCGGCCGATGTCCGCCATGTGCTGGCGATCTTCGCTGACGGTCGCTCCTCCCTTTCTTCCAATTTCGGCCATATGGGCACGATCACCACTGACCGCTTCGCCGCCTTTGCGGCCGATATGTGCCATGTGGCGCCGATCTTGGCTTACCACCTGGCCCCCTTTTCGCCCTGCTTCTCGGGCCTGGTCGGGCGTGAACTCGTGCGCCCGGCCCTTCACGTGGGCTGCTTTGCCCCCCTTGCTTGCGATCTGGCGCTGCCTTTCCGCATCCATCGAGGCAAAGCCGCGCCTCGGCTTTTCCGTCATGATTGCCTCCTAAATCTGCCCGTTTTCGAGATGAGGCAAGCGAGGTGCCTCTTCGAGTGGCCTTGTACTGGCTTCGCCGCCGTCAAGTGCAACCAACCGGCTGTGTCGAAAACAAGCCAGAATGCAGGCATGTTCCGCAGGGATCTCGCTGTCTTGATTGGGCAGGTCCGACACACTTTGGAGGATGCGTCCCGTGTGGAGCAGCCACCCCGATGCGCGCTTTTTGTGCTCGCCGACGCGCTGGTTTACGTTTTCGCGCCTGATGCGGGAAGCAGAGGACCACATGGAGCGCAGACGTACTTTGCCTGCACACTTCGGCGCGCGCGAAAGGGCAAAGTGCCTCGGACTCGGAGCTCTCGCGCTTTTGATCTTGGTCCTTGTGTCCTGCCGTCAGAAACAGGGCGATGATGCGCCCCGGCCACCCAGCCTGAGCGTCAAGGCGGCCAAAGAGAGCGAGCGCGCCAAGGACGAATTGTGGCAGCGAGCCCTGGCCCACGACGCAATCGATCTGGCCCGGTTGGCAGATCGTGAAGGTGCGGGCGGACTTCTTCTGGGGTTGGAAGAGGGGGGGGCCATTGGTCTCGCGGCGCTGGAGGCGCTCCCATTCGCCGACGACGCCGAGGCCGCCTATCAGCGTCTCGGCGAAATCGTGCGACAAATCGACCCGGTCGAAACCGGTCCGGTCGTCCGAGCGATTTCGGAAATCGCCCTGCGACCGAGGAGGCAGACCGAGCCGCTCGATCCTCCAGGGCTACGTGCGTGCGCCGACGCCCTGCTGAATCTGGCGAACAAGAAAGATCTGGCGAAGTCGGTGCGTGCCCCCGCCATCTCGGCGCTTCGCCTGCTCGCGGAGCGAGGCGCTATCCGCTTCGGCGCGGTCCCCACGGACCTCGACCCGAAGTGATAGGCTCGTTCGCGGTTGGGTCCGTTGCCGGAACGCCCATGAGTCCCTACGAAAATGAGGCATTTTTTCATCAGCTGCTCGCCAAAGCGGTGGCGGCTGGCGCGAGTGACATTCATGTGAAGGTCGGCCAACCACCGGGCGCGCGCGTGCGTGGCGAGATGGTCTACTTTCGTGTCGACAAGGTCGGCCCCGCTGATGCGGAAGCGGTGGCGCGGCATCTGGTCCGCGGCGCCAGTACCCCCTGCGAGCTCGAATCGGTGCGCGAGCTCGACACCGCGTATTCGGTTCCGAGGCTCGGGCGCTTCCGGGTCAACGTCTACCGGCAACGCGGAAGCTATGCCGCCGTCCTACGCGCTATTCCCTCTCAAATTCCGAGCTTCGAGCACCTCGGCGTGGCGGTCGCTTGCCGCGATTTGGCTGAGAAAGACCGGGGACTCGTGCTTCTGGTCGGCGCCGCCGGCACCGGCAAGAGTTCCAGCCTCGCCGCCATGATTGGCCATCTCAATCGAACGGCGGCACTCCACATCGTGACGATCGAGGATCCGATCGAGTTTTTGCACGAAGACGACAAGAGCTCGATCAGCCAGCGCGAGGTCGGACTCGACACGCCGACGTTCGCTTCGGCCCTGCGCGCGGCGCTGCGCCAGGATCCCGATGTGATCCTGCTCGGCGAGATTCGCGATTCGGAAACGATGGAAATTGCGCTGATGGCGGCCGAAACGGGACATCTCGTCCTCTCCACGCTCCATACGCCGGACGTGTATCGCACCGTGCACCGCATGCTGTCGCTCTCGCCGGGCGATCCCAAGGAAGCGCGCGAGCGCATTGCCGACGCTCTGCAGGGCATCGTCGCGCAGCGGCTCGTCGCCCGAATGGACGCGCAGGGGCTCGTGCTCGCGTCGGAAGTTCTCATCGTGACGGGAACCGTGCGCGAAGCCCTGAAGCACCCCGAATCGAACCCTCCGCTGAAGGATCTGATCGAGAAAGGGGCGCACCCCTACGGCATGCAAACGTTCGAGATGCATCTGAAGCACCTGGTGTCGCAGGGCATCATCGACGCCGAGGCGGCCAGGTCAGCGGCGGGGTTTTAGCGAGTTCCATCCTCCCAAATGAGCTAAGTAGGACCCCATGGATCTCCGACATGATTTCACGCTGCCCGAGGTGAGGAAACTGCACGATCTTCCGCTCTTCGATCTGATCGATCGGGCGCGGGCCGTTCATCTCGCTCACCATCCTGCGGGTTCGGTGCAGCTCTGCACGTTGCTCAGCGTGAAAACGGGGGGGTGCCCCGAGGACTGCGCGTATTGTCCGCAGTCGAGCCATTACCAAACACCGGTGTCGGGTGAAAAGATGCTGTCCGTCGACGAGGTGCTCGATGCCGCCGAGAAAGCCCGCGCGGCGGGCGCGACGCGGTTCTGCATGGGGGCGGCCTGGCGCGAGGTGAAGGAGGGGCCGGCCTTCGAGCGGGTGCTCGAGATGGTGCGCGGTG
>DASWDH010000034.1:0-6589 GCA_036395495.1 Polyangiaceae bacterium | reverse complement strand
GGCACCGGCGTGCTGTCGATGACGACTTCCGGGCTGGTCGGCCCGAACACCGTAATCGTAACCCATGGAATTCGGGGCGCGATGGCGGTGACGTCTTTGGCGGCGTCGTCGACTGCCTTGATCCACGGATGAGGGGCTCCCGCCGCGACCCCCTCGCGAACGATGCGATTGAGATTCTCTTGCGCTTCGACCAGTTTGCCGAGCCCAATCTGGGCGCGTGCAAGACCGAGCAGCAGGGTGGGGGCATGCACGAGAGCATCGGCGCGGCTGAACTTGTCGACGGCGACTCCGTAGTGTTTGCTCTCGAGGGCCTGCTGACCCTCTTGCGCAAGCGTGCGCGCCGTGACTCGATCAGCGGCCGACGGGTCGGCCGCTGCGGTTCGGGCTGTGAATACAAATAAGATCGTGAAAAGCGAAGCGCGTCCTCTGGTCATTGAATATCCGTGGCTAAATTCCGAAGTCGACGCCCTTCGGCTTGGGCGGGGGCGACGGCTTCGTTCGCTGCTTGTCGGGCTTGGGGGCGGCGACCGGTCTGCGCTCGGCTGGCTTTTGCGCGACTCCCGTCTTGTCAGTCGTCTCCTCCGCACCATCGGATGACGAGGGCGCGGTAGGGTCGGCCCAAACCGAAGGAATTGGATTCGGATTCGTGGGCGGCAGCGGCGCGGGCGGTGGATTCGGTTGAATGGTGGCGGTAATGCCTGCGCCGGAGGGGCTCACCAGCGTCTGCCCCGATTTCTTGTCGGCCATCTGGAACGACATCGTGGAGACGATCGCGATCACGCCGAGCACGCCGACGCCGAGCAGCTTGCCGCCTCGGGTCAGCGGCCAGAGGCCGACATGATGCGACGGACCGTGCTCGTGCGGAATCGCCCCATCGCTCACCGACAAGCTGTAGTCGCTCAGACTGGCTTCTCGGAATCCCGGCGGCATGGCCGACACGTTCACTCCACCGCTCAAACCGAGAGCCAGCGCCAACGAGTCGGCCAACTCCTTCGCGCTGGTGAAGCGCGATGCGAGCTCGCGCGACGATGCTCTCGCCCACCAATCGTCGATGGCAGGAGGAAGCGTGGGCAGGATCGTGCTCGGCATGGGAATCGGCTCGAACATGATCTTCGCCAACAGGTCGCCCAGCCCTTCGCTCAAGAAGGGGAGCTCGCCGGTCAGACACTGGAAGGCGATGACCGCCAGCGACCAGAGATCGGCGCGATAGTCGATATCTTTCGTACCCCGCGCCTGCTCCGGGCTCATGTAAAGAGGTGTTCCGACCAAGAGCCCCGTCTTGGTCACGCTGCTCACCGCCCAATCGGTGTTCCACTTGGCGACGCCGAAGTCGAGTACCTTCGCGACTTCACCGTCATCGCCGGGCACGAGGAAAATGTTTTCTGGTTTGAGGTCGCGATGAACGATTCCTGCGGCGTGCGCGCGGGTGAGCGCGCGGGCGACGTGCGCGACGATCGTGTGCGTCGTCGCGGCGTCGAGCCTACCGACTTGCTCGAGACGAGTGGCCAGCGATTCCCCTTGCAGCAACTCCATCGCGATGTATGGCGTGCCGTTCCAAACGCCATGGTCGAACACGTGCACCACGTGCGGGCCGCGAAGCTGCGCTTCGACTTTCGCTTCGCGCTCGAAGCGGGCCACCATTTCCGGCTGCTTTCGCCACTCGCCTTCGACGAACTTGAGAGCGCAAGGAATGCCGAGCCCGGTGTGCGTCGCCAGCCAGACGGAGCCCATGCCGCCTTCGCCGATTTGTCGAACCAGACGGAAGCGATTGGCGATCGTGGCCCCCTCGCCCAGCCGAGCAGGATATGCAGAGAACCTAGATACAGTGAGCTTCACAGGCACAATCAGATCCGCCTCGTGTTTCGAAAAGGAGGGCGACAGTTACATCACGCGTATTTGACACTTCGTAGCATGGGCATACATGGGAGTAAAGACACCCACACGCTCCTTTTGGGTTGCTTCTTTGGGCAGTTCGTCGTCGTTTCGGTTTCTCGCTGGCCTCTGGTTCATGTGGTTTCTTGCTCGGTCGGTCGCCATCGAGCGTGTGGCCGACGTGATGGTGTCACTGTAATTCTTCGTTTTGTGGGGGCTCGACAATGCGGTCCTTCGATCCAACGGAATGCGAATAGCGCAAAAAATAGAGATGCGATCGCCAGCTGAAATTGTTCTCGTCTCGACCTATGAGCTCGGCCACCAGCCCTTTGCACTGGCGGTGGCGGGATCCTTTCTGGAAGAGAGCGGTTTTTCTCCCGCCTACCTGGACCTTGCCGTCGAACCGATCGACCTTTCGCTCTTGGCGAAAGCCAAGCTCGTCGCGATCTCGGTTCCGATGCACACCGCGCTCAGGCTCGGTGTTGAAATCCTCGGTCGCCTGCGGGCGATCAACCCAAATGCGACGATCGGGTTTTTCGGCCTGTACGCACCTCTCAATGGGGAGGAGCTTCGGCGGATGGGCGCTGATTTCGTGTTGGGTGGCGAATGCGAACCGTTGCTCGTCCAAATGGCCGAAGCGTTGGAGCGAGGCGACGCGAGCGCGCTCGAGCGTTACGTTCAAAGAACCGCCGCTTTCGCCGAGCGCACGCGACTCGATTTTCCCGATCCTTCGCGGCGTTCGCTTCCGGTGCTCTCGCGTTACGCGAAAATCATCGACGGCGACGGCGACAGAAGGGGCGCACGGCTCGCCGGGCACGTCGAAGCGAGCCGCGGCTGTCTACATCTCTGCCGGCATTGCCCCATTCCCCCCGTCTACGCGGGCCGATTTTTCGTGCTGCCGGAGCAGGTGGTTCTACGCGATGTCGCCGCCCAGGTGGAGAGTGGCGCCACCCACATTACGTTCGGCGATCCGGACTTCCTGAACGGCCCGGGTCACAGCCTTCGCATCTTGCGAAAAATGCACGAAGCGAACCCTTCGGTCAGCTTCGATTTCACTGCCAAAGTGGAGCACATCCTCCACCATCGTCAGCTCTTGCCCGAGCTCGCGGCGCTCGGCCTTTCGTTCATCGTCTCGGCGGTCGAGTCGCTCTCGGATGTCGTGCTTGCCCGATTGGACAAGGGCCACACCCGGGCCGATGTCGAACGGCTGCTCGACATCGTGCAGGAAAGTTCGGTGACCTTGCGTCCGTCGTTCGTGTCGTTCACGCCGTGGACGACGCTGGAGGACTTTCGAGACGTGCTTCGCTTGATCGACCGGCGAGGGATCGTCGACTGGGTGGATCCTATCCAGCTCGCGATTCGCTTGTTGATCCCCCCAGGGTCGCGCCTTTTGGAGCTTTCGGAAGTTCGGAACCTGGTCGAGCCTCCCGAGCCCGGCACATTCACGCACTCCTGGCGGCACCCCGATGCAGCGATGGATACGCTCTATCGAGCGGTCTCGAACCAGGTCGAAATCCACGCCAAAGCGTGCACCGATCCCGCGGCGACCTTCTCGGCGATCGGCGCGCTCGCAGGTCTCGACACCCCGGTTCGATGGCAACGCCGCTCGTCGCCGCGTCTCACCGAATCGTGGTTCTGCTGCGCGGAGCCCACCCGCGAGCAATTCATGTCGCTCGGCAAAACCAAAACAGTCTAGGATTCACCGCCAGGACGCCAGGATCGCCAGGATTTGGCGGACCCGCGCTGACGTGTCTTCTCCGAGGCTCGACATTTCGTCAGCCCAGAACGAGACATGAGCTGCCTGAGGAGAAGGAGCCTCCAAGAGTCTTGGCGTCCCTGGCGTCCTGGCGGTTGACTTCCGAGCGACGCGTTAGAGCGTCGGGGTGATGTGGAGGTCGAGCTTGGCGTGCGCGCGGCGGAGAGCGTCTTCGACGAAGGCGGGGGTGTCGCCGCGCGCGAAGATGAAGCCGAGGTAGGCTTTGCCTTCGGGCAGAGGCACGAGGCGGCGCTCAGCGGCCGTGATCACGACATCTTCGATGCCCGCGATCGACTTGGCTTCTTCGATGCCGTCGATGCCCGTCAGGATGCCGGCTCGAGGGATCGGAATCATCATGACGCCCGCCGCGTGGTTCTGCCGCTCGATGTTCTCCAAAGGCAGGCTCATCGCGTGACGAATCACCAGCTCTTCCAGGCTCGTGCCGGCACCGAATCGAAGCGTGCGCGAGCAGAGGCCGCCGATCGTCCGAGCTGCGATCTCGATGACCTGCACGCCGCGCGGGCTCACCCGAAGCTCCGCGTGCACCGGTCCATCGCATAGGCCGAGCGCGCGCGCCGCGGCGGCGGTGACCCGCGCGATCTCGGATCTCGTCGGCGCGGGCAGGCGGGAGGGGGTGACGTAAATCGTCTCTTCGAAAAAAGGGCCCTCGAGAGGGTCGGGCTTGTCGAAAACCGCGAGCATGCGAAACGGCGACGGAGCCCCGGCGACCGGCGGTCCGAGCAGCCCCTCGACGGCGACCTCGGGCCCTTCGACGAAAGGCTCGACGAGAATCTGCTTCGAGTCGGTGGGGTGAAGTTCGAGCAGCTCGGGTGCGTCGAGAAGGGCGGCGATTCGACGAAAAGCGGCGACGAAGCTTTCGCGGTCGTCGGCTCGGATGACGCCTCGGCTGGCGCTGAGCAAGAGCGGTTTGAGAACGCAGGGAAACGCGATGCCGTCTGCCAAGCTCGCGGGGTCGCCGTCGACCGGGAAGATGCGTGCCCGCGGCGCCGGCACCCCCGCCTTTTCGAGTCGCTCCCGCATGATGCGCTTGTTTCCTGCAGCTTCGGCGGCCTCGGGCGGATTGTGACGCAAACCGAGCTCGTCGCTTGCCAAGGCGGCGATCCGCGCGGTGACCTCACTGGTCGGCACGATCGCCGCAATTTCCATTTCAGCCCGTCGAGAAACCTCGCGAATTTGCCGCACCGCTTGTTCGGGATGGCGAAAGTCGAGGGTCACCATGCCTTGAAGCGGCCACTGTTCGGAAAGGACGTGACATCGATCGCTGCCGACGATCGTCGGTACGCCGAGCGCGCGCGCTGCCTCGCCAAATGCCTCGCCGGTGTAGCCGGTGGTCGATACGAGCAGCATCAGGTGAGCTCGCCGGGACGTCATGCCAGCAAGTTAGCGTTCCGTCGGTCGGGTGCTAACCCCTTCTTGGCTTTTCCGGTGTATGAAGTGTCCGAACGGCAGCTCCACCCGATGCAGAAGACTCACCTCGTCGGCGCTCGCACCCACAACCTGAAGTCGGTTTGCGTCGACTTGGCGGAAGGCGAACTGGTTTGTCTGACCGGCGTGTCGGGATCCGGCAAATCGAGCCTCGCCGTCGACACGCTCTATGCCGAAGGGCAGCGCCGTTTCGTCGAAAGCTTCAGCCCGTACGCCCGACAGTTCCTCGAGCGGCTCGAGCGTCCACCGATGGAGGAGCTCGAGCCCGTTGCGGCGGCGGTCGCCGTGGACCGTCGGGCGCCGGTCAAGAGCTCCCGTTCGACGGTGGCGACGATGGCCGACGTGGAGGCCTTCCTTTCGGCCCTGTTCACGCGCGAGGCCGTTCCCGTCTGCGCCGATTGCGGAGCGCCGGCCGTGCGGACGGATGCGCGCGTAGCGGCACGAACCGCGGCGACCGGGCTCAACGGCGGGTCCGCCGTCGTGACCTACCCGGTGCGTGTTTCAGGAACCGAAGATTTCTTGCAAGTGCGCGAGAAGCTGACGACCGATGGCTACCGTCGTCTCTGGGTGGGAGGCGAGGCACGCGACCTCGACCAAGTGCGGCCGAGCGAAGCCATGACCGGGGGGGTGATCGAGGTCGTGGTCGATCGCCTGAAGACCGCGACGGCCCAGATGCGCCGCCTCGAAGAGGCAATCGAGCAGGCGTGGAAGCAGAGCAACGGCGCGGCGACGATTTTCAGCGAAACCGGAGCACGCCCGGTGCGCGAGGGTCTCGTCTGCCCGGCATGTGGAACGGGGTTCGATCCGCCGCGCGCAGGCCTGTTCTCTTATCAATCGCCGGTCGGAGCGTGCGCAACCTGTCGCGGTTTTGGGCGCACGATTGGGATCGATTGGGGGAAGGTGATTCCCAACGAGAATCTCACGCTCGACAAGGGGGCCATCCGCGCGTGGACGGGGCGATCGACGAAATACGAGCGCAAGGTCCTCGGGCGATATGCGAAGCGTCAATCGATCCCCAGCGATGTGCCGTGGTGCGAACTGTCGGCCACGCAAAAGAAGATGGTGATCGACGGCGAGGGGACATGGACGGGCGGTCGTTATCCGGGGTTGCGCGCTTGGTTCCAATGGATGGAGACGCGCACCTACAAGATGCACGTCCGCGTTTTTCTCGCGCGTTACCGATCCTACGACGCGTGCGCGACCTGCGCAGGAAAGCGACTCAATCAGACGTCGCTCGGCTACCGCGTCGGGGGGCTCGATCTCGCCGCCTGGCACGGACTCGAACTCGGCGAAGCTCGAAAGCGTCTCGAGGAGCTTTCCACCCGCAGCGGGCAAGGAGAGCTCGTTCGTCGCGAGCTCGCGGCGAGGCTTGGCTACCTCGAACGGGTGGGACTCGGGTACCTGACGCTCGATCGACAGGCTCGGACGCTGTCCGGCGGCGAGGCGCAACGCCTGCGGCTGGCCACCCAGATCGGCTCGCAGCTCGTCGGCGTGCTCTACATCCTCGACGAACCC
>DASWDH010000033.1:0-7124 GCA_036395495.1 Polyangiaceae bacterium | reverse complement strand
TCTCGCATTCGAAAAAACCAGCCGCAAGGCCCGGCCAGCCACGCTTCGCCGAACCGAGAATCTGCCTGTCCGGTCAGTTTGAGTGGCCGCAGAAGTCGCTCCGATGATCGATCTGGTAGCGAGAAGTCTGCGGCAGTAATGATAGTTTAGGTTTAGTCGAACCAAGGCGTACCGAACAGGTCGACCCCCCGCGCCTTCTCCTTGAGCTCGTCGATCATCCCGCTTTCGATAGGCGCTTCGAGCGCACGAAGGTCGTCCTTCTGCCGCTGGATCTCGGACGCCATGAGCTGCTCCGCCTCGGCCGCACGGGCGCCGAGTTCGTCGGTGACAAGTTCGAGCAACTCGATATTTCGCGTAGGGGGGAAGCGCGCATAGGTCGGGTCGTTTTCTTCGATCGCTTCCAGGAAGTCGGCCATGCCATTGCCCACGGTGCGAAGAACGGCCACAATTGCATCGCCACCCTCACCTTGGCCCGGAATGAGCTCGCGCGCGCATGCCGACAGCGCCGGCGGCGCGGTTCCTCCTCTCCAACCGCAAAACCTTCCGATTTCAGCCAGGTCCACACCGCGTCGAGCGCTTGTCGCACAGCCGGAAGAGCCGCCTGCTTGCATCTTTGGCGAGTGGCGCGCTCCAGCACGGCCCATTGACGCTCGGTGCAAGCCATCCCGAACGTGAACGCATTGCGCCTTTCCGTCCGAATCACGACGGAATCGACCCATTTTAGATGGGCCATCAAGGGTTCGGTCATCGTTTCGCGCCGTTCGTCTCGTTATGGTACCCGTTTCTCTTCTATCTTTCGCAGACAACCTCTGAGAGAGCCTAACGTGCGTGACGCGTCGAACCCCGATCTCGACATTCGCTGGGTGCCGGTTGGCGCCGGCTTTCTTGCGCTCTGGCACCGGCCGTCGCTGAAGCTCCTCGGCGCGCTCCGCAAAGCTGGCTGTGACCACCTCGTCACGCTGCTGTCCGAACGTGAAGGAGCACCGTCGATCGGCGAAGCGGCTCGGGCTGCCGGTATCGAATGGATTTGGCAGCCGATCCCGAATGCACGGCCGCCCGAGGGTGAACTCGGACGGCGCCTCGAAGCCGCGTTGTCCGCGGTCTCGAAACTTCTCGAGAACGGCTCGCGAGTACTCGTACATTGCTCGGCCGGAATCCACCGCACGGGCATGTTCGCCTACGCACTGCTCCGCTGGCGCGGACAAGATCGTGAGGCCGCGCTGGCGCATGTCGCCGAAATGCGGCCGCACACCCGGGAAGGTCTCCGCGACCAACATCTGTCCTGGGGCGATGCAGTAGGCGCGCGAAGTCATTCTGCTGGTGAAGGGCAACCCGGTGGCTAGGCCCTGGAAGCTTGGTCCAACGCCGCCCACTCCTTCACATCTTCGGCGGTGAACTTGGGCTCGACCACGACGAAGTAACCAGGTCCTTCGTAGATCTTGCCCGTTGGTTCGAACAGCGTTCGAGCGAGAACGCGTTTGATGATCTCGTCCCTGTCATCCACCGGCTCGCCGGTTGCCGCGCGAAATGCACTGCGCATTTTCTCGAGCTCCCCGGGTGGCTCGAGAGGTTCGTACGGATCGACATAGCTCCTCGTGGACACGTAGTAGGTGTGATGCATTGTCGCGACGAAGTCCTCTCCCACTTCCACGGGCCGTTCGATTCTGACGAACTCGGCAAGCTCCGGGCGTGATTGAACCCATCGATCGATCGCTTCGATCAATCCAGCAAACGATCCAGCCGACGATGGGGGCAGAGCGGAATCGAAGTGACGAACGATGAGCCCAGGGTTTCTGCCAGGCGTGAAGTAGAGCGTACCGAGCTCACTTCGCAAAAACACCTTGAGTCCCAGTTCTCGACGGAGCTCGGAGAAAACACGCATCGTCGTTCAAATCATGTCGATGACCTGCGCGGTTCCTCATCAGGCGCAGAGCCGAGGCCGACGAACTGCGACGACCTGGGGATCTCGAACGTCCTTACGATCTCGGCCTGACGCGCGACGACCTTGTCCTCGCGACGTCGCAAATCTTTGAAGGCGACGATCAGCCCGAGCGCGACGATCCCAACGAGGAGCATGTACTCGATGAACGCCACGCCGCGCGCGTCGCGAAGCAGGCGCATGGTGGCGTTCGGTTCGCGTGTGCCCTTGTCGCGCATCTCGTCGCTACTCCTCCGTTGCCTGCACGGTTGCGTTGGGCGCGACATCGGTGCGACCCGCTTCCAGGAGAGTCACCGATGTGTGTCCATCCTCCTCGCCTATCGTGACGAACGCTTGATAGCCATCGTCGCGCAAGTGGGGGATGGTGCCGTCGTGTTCTCCGCCGACAACCGGTGAGAACCGGTTTTTTGCCATCCAATCGTCGTAGTAACGCTTGACCGCGTCGGCGCGCTCGGTGCTCGTGTATAAGCGCAGACCGTAGGGCATCTCCTCGGCGGCGGCGCTCAACATGCGTCGCGACTGCTGGGGACGCGGCAGCACGCGTGAGTCGGCCCCCGCCGCGTCACCTTCGGCCGGGAACATGGCCCGAATATCGAGTCCGGTGTCGGCCCATACCGTGACGACATGGGTATCGCCGGCCTTCGTCTTTTCGGCGAAGGCGTAGCGGAACTTGCCGAACTCGCCGAGTTGCCACGTAGAAAAAAAACGCTCGAGGCGCTCCTTCAAACTGTCCAAACCCGCTGGCTTGTCGCTGACGAAACACGCGACCATGCCACGTCCGTTCGCTTCGTCGCGCACGAAGCCGAGCCGCATGCTACGGCTGGGCACCTTGCGCTCGACCTTGCCGGCGAGCTTCTTTGGAAAGTCGGCCATCGCGCGGCCGAGCATGCTGGGAGACGACGCGCAGTAGTCCTCGAAACGATCGGTCTTTTCAATGAAGTCCGCCACCTGCGTCGCCACTCTTTCTGAGCCTTCGGCCATGTCGTTGGGCACACCCTTTTCGATGGGCTTGCCGGACGCCTTCTCAGCTCGGAACGCTTGCCAGCACGTATAATAGATCGCGGATTCGAGCGCTAGGACGGCGTCCTTCTCGAGCCGACTCGCAGCCTTGAACTCCCACTCCGTCACTCTGGTGACGTCCCGCTGTCGCTTCTCTCGTTTCCCGCTGCGCTTGTGCTGCATGCCGCCGTTTCGGTTGGTGCCGCCGCGGCCGCCTTTTCCTGCTGGGCAGGGAGCTCGAACGACCGACGGCGACTGCGATCGCATGCGCGGCCATCACTTATTACCCGACGCTGCAGTGTCTTTCGGAGGGCCAACTGAGCGCGTTGTCGCTGCTGCTTTCGGCGTCCTTCTTCCTGCTTTTGCGGCGTCGCCACGATGCGGCCGCTGGTGCCTTGCTCGGCTGCTTTGCGTACAAGCCGCAGCTCGCGCTCGGCCTTTTTGCCGCACTAGTCGGTGCTCGCCGCTTTCGCGCGCTCGCGTCGGCATCGTTCGTGGCGCTCCTCTTGGTGGCGGCATCGTACGCGACCCTCCCCGGGGCGACGCGAGATTACGTCGAGCGCGCTCCGCATTTCGGTGCGGTGTCGCGCGAACCGGACTATCCGAGCGCCGGCCTGCACGGCCTCTTTTAATTGAGCACGCTTCTCCTCGATGCGTTTGCGCCTCGTGCCGCGACGTTCTTCGGCATTACGTTGACGCTCGCCGCGCTCGCCGCGCTCGTTGCCCTCTGGATCCGCGAGCCACGGACACCCGGCAGCCCTGATTGGGATCGCCGCATGGCAGCGACGCTTGCGCTTTCGGTCATCACGAGTCCGCACCTCTTCGGTTACGATCTGATGCTCCTGCTCTTGCCCTTTGTCGTCGTCTGGCACGTTTACCGAGACGGCAAGGATGGGCGACCACTGGACGGAAGACCGCTGCTCGCGATGACCGCGCTCGGCTGGGCGCTGGCGTTGGTCGGGCCCGTTCTTACCGTCGCGCAGCAAGCGGTGACGCGCTCGGCGTTCGGGCGACCGTTTGCACTTCAGATCGGCGTCATTGCCGTCGCCGTATGGTCTTGGCTCGTCGCGCGAGCCAAGCCCCTTGCCGCCTGAAGCATGTCGGGGGCGGTTCGTCTACTCGCCGACCAATTCGCGCCGCGTGATCGGCGGGCCGAGTTCGTCGGCAGAGCTACATGGGAATCGGCGACCGAGGCGTTCCCCGAGATCCTCCGCGAAACCGACATCGACGCCTGTCTTGACGACGAAGTCCGCGACCTCGTTCGCTACTTGTTCGGAGCCTTCGGCCATGTCGTTGGGCACACCCTTCTCGATGGGTTTGCCCGACGCCAGCTCCGCTCCGAACGCCTGCCAACACACGTAGAAGATGGCTGACTCGAGCGCCATGACCGCCTCCTTCTCCGGCCCTTTTGCGGCCTTGAACTCCCACTCTGCGAGTCTCGTGAGTCGCTCGTACAGATCTTCGGCGGCAAGCGGCTCTCCGCCGACCCACCTCCAGGAATCGACGAGCGCCGCGTCGGCTCGATCGCGCAGATCCTTCGGCAAGAGCGGCGCCACCCTTTCGGCAATGGCGAGCACGAACGCTACGCGAGCCCTCACCGTCGCTTCTTCCACCAGTCGATCGATCGCTGTGTCGATGCTCATCGGATGCGCCGCCCGCCTTCGATGACGATGACCTCGGAGGTCTCAGTGTTCCTGATCTCGATACGCAAACCTGGGTATTTTTCGCTCATCTGTTTGAGCACGCCGTCGGGAATGCCGGGGCTATCGAAACCCTGCCGACAGATGTTGCACACGCGCTGCTCGACATAAATCTGCACGGTTTTTCCTTCCATCTGATCGGGGGTAATGCCCTTGCTCTGAATGTCCTTGTCGATCTGATTCGCGATGTCTTCCTCCGCGTGGTCTTGGAAGCGCGGGCTTGGGTTGGGCGATTGAAAGGGGCCACCTTGCGCAGGCCCCATGTTCGGCCTGGCGTTGGGCGAGGCACCTTCGTAAACCTTGCCCTCGAGCCCTGGAATGTCGGTCGCTGCAACGGCGACGGTGCCTCCGCCCCGGTCGGTTTTGGTGACGCCGGCCTTCGTGCGTAGCTGTTGCAGCTCTCGAGCAAGCCGGTCCCATGGATCCTCGGTCGACGTCCCGGGCGTCAACCCCGCCGCGCATGCATTGACAGGAGGAGGTCCTTGTTGCGTGGTCGGCTTCTTCTTGCCGGCACCATTGTGGACCAAAATGCCGTGCTCGCCCACGAAGTACGTGTGAAAGTCGGCGACCTCGAAGTTGTAGACCGTTTCGTACGTAACGATGGGGACGGGCGGAACGGCGACGTGGAGGGGCTCGCCCGATGCGGACCATAGCCCGCCGTTGATCGTGAGACTCTGGGCCGGAACCCAACCTTCGCCCGTCACCCAGAACCGGTGCCCAGGCGTGGGACGCAAGATCTCCCCGCCGTTCAGCGCCGCGATGCGAAGCTGCACGACGTGCTGCTCCGGTGTGACGAAGCGCTTGAGTACGGGCCGCAGATCGACGATGCCCGTCGCCTCGTCGCGCGACCAAAGCAGGTCGCCCTCATGAATGGTTTCGATCGGGCGTTTTCCCTCGCCCGTCGCGACCGGCGTCCCCGCCGCGAAACAACCACCAAAAGCCTGGATGAGCCGTGCGAGCTCGGCATCCGACAGCTTCGGCGGTTCCTCGTCGGGCGTGGAGCCGAGGCCGACGAACTGCGGAGACCTGGAGATCTGGAGCGTCCTTACGATCTCGCCCTGCCTCGCAATGACCGTGTCCTCGCGACGGCGCAGGTTCTTGAACGCGAGGATCAACCCGAGCGCGACGATGCCGACGACCATGAGGTACTCGACGAACGACGCGCCCCGCGTGTCGCGAAGCGAAGGGCGCCAGCGATTCTCGTTTTTGCGGCCGTCGTTCATCGGGTGCCTACTCCTCGGTAACCTCTACCGCCGCCGTCGGCGGACGGTCGGTGCGCCCCGCTTCCACGAGCGTCACCGACGAGTGTCCGTCTTCTTCGCCTATCGTGACGAACGCTTGGTAACCGTCGTCGCGCAGGTAGGTGATCGTGCCTTCGTATTCTCCGTCGGGGACGGGAGAGAACCGATTCTTGCCCATCCAATCGTCGTAGAACCGCCTGAGCGCCGGGGCGTGCTGGGTGCTCGTGTAAATTCGCAGAGCATACGGCATCCCTTCGGCGGCGGCGGTCAGTGTGCGCCGTGCCTCGGGAGGCCTCGGCAGCACCTGTGAGTCGGCGCCTGCCGCGTCCCCTTCGGCCGGGAACATCGCCCGAAGATCGAGCTCGGTATCGGCCCACACGGTGACGACGTGGGTGTTGCCGGCCTTGGTCTTTTCGGCGAAGGCGTAACGAAACTTGCCGAAATCGCCGAGTCTCCGGGTCGCGAAGAAATGCTCGAGTCGCTCTTTCAGATCGGCGAGACCCGCCGGCTTGTCGTTCACGAAGCAAGCGATCATGCCGCGTTCGCCCGCTTCTTCCCGGAAGAAGCCGAGGCGAAATGCGCGCTCCTTCACCGTCCGTTCGACTTGACCGGTGAGCTCCTTCGGAAAATCGGTCATCGCGCGGCCGAGCATGCTGGGTGACGCCGCGCAGTAGTCTTCGAATCGATCGAGCACCGTGCTCACGTCTTGCTCGGTATACGTGCTCGCGCGATGCATCCGTTCGCCGTTCAAGTGGATGGCTTCGGCGCCGACGACCAAATCGGAGAGCTGTAGGAGCTCGTGACCCGCCGCGAGTGCCGCTTCGTTCACGTCGGCGAGAAGGACGCGAGCGGAAAGCAGTCCGAGGACCGAAAAAACGAATACCGCATACGCGGTCACCCGCAACATCGGACGCGACGGAATCAGCCAGCGAATCCAGGGACGAGCTCGCATCGTCACATACTCGGTTTTTTGAAGTGCCGGGTGATGATACCCAGGATCTCGTCATACTGGCCCGGGCGAACCTTGTCGCCGCAGCTCACGAACGACGTGGAGGAGGCGGTGCCCTTGAAACCTTTGCCGGGTCGGTCGCTCGATCGCGCTTCGGTGGAGAGCCCCAGATGTCCGATCGGGTTGAGCCATGAATCGTCCGACCCTGCACCGGGAATCTCGCTGAGCATGCCCTGAGCCTCGTTCGACTGTTCGCCGCCCGGAGAGGTCGATTCTTTCTTCTCGACGTTCTCGTT